>CALBTS010000461.1 GCA_937968035.1 uncultured Methanomethylovorans sp. | reverse complement strand
CCATGACACTTTTATTATTAGCACTGACAACTAGCGGTTGTATAGATACTTACAACAGCTACGCAAGAGATAAAATTATGAATGATCCTGAAAAACTAAGAGAAATAATGGAAAAACAAAAGAAACAGAAGAAAGCAATTGACCAAGCACTCGGAAGAAAAACAATTGATCCAGAAGAACTCAAGCTTAATGTAGCAGATTATGAAATCAAGCCAGATGATAGTGAGGCTGTCTTATACAAACTATCTACAACAAACTACAGGGTCGGAGTAGTACCTTTTACCAGCACGTCCCAAAGGTCAGAATTTACAGGAAGCCAACTGCAAGAATTGGAGAAATATTCTGTCGAAGCCTTATCTGATATTGTGTCTCAGAAGATGCAGGTGGCATTATATACAAGAAATGACATCAATAAGATATTTAATGAACAACGATTACAGCAGACTGGAGATTTTAGTATAGAAACTGGTGTTGAGATTGGTCGCCTGGTTGGTCTTACACACATAATCACAGGTAATATTAATAACATTGAAACGCGAGTTGGTGACATGGCAAAATTTGCCGGTGGCGCTACTCAACAGAACTTTAATGCAGAACAAAAGGCAGCTTTGTCTGCTGTATTTAACAGGCTCAACTCAAAAGTATATATGACAATTAAAATGCTTGATGTCCAGACTGGCAGGGTTCTTTTTCACAAAAACTATACTGGCACAGCTTCAACTCCAGGCGATACTGGAGATTTTAGGCGTGAGCATTATTATTCAACTACTAAAGATGCAATTAAAAATGCTATTGCCGAAACAGAATTCGACCTAGCGAAGCAATTTCCTACCTCATCCAAAATACTGCAAACAAGGGGCGGCAAATCTATTGCTTTAATTGGTGTAGGAGCTAGTAGTGGTATAAATGTAGGTGACACATTTGAAATTATGCAAATTGAAAAGATGAACGGAATAGAGAGCAAATTTCGTGTTGCTACTCTTACAATATCGGACCAGATTTCAGACAACCAAGCGTGGGGCTTTATTGATGGCAACAAGCGATTGGTGAAAACAGGAATGCCAGTGTTACGAGTCATTAAAAAACAAGTTGACCCTTTTGCGCACATAACAGGTCAATTCAGATGATATCTAACTGTACTAGCCTTGGAAACACGTTGAGGAGCTATAGCCCAACATGCCTCATGTAATTGTCATAGCTGGCCCCAATGGTGCTGGAAAATCTACCACAGCCCCAGCTATCCTGAAAGGAGCGCTGGGGGTGACGGAATTTGTTAACGCTGACACCATTGCAGCCGGTCTTTCTGCGTTCAACCCTGAGAAGGCGGCATTTCATGCTGGTCGAGTAATGATTGAACGGCTGAAACAATTGGCAGCAGATCAGGAAGATTTTGCCTTTGAGACCACTCTAGCCAGTAAGTCCTTTGCCCACTGGATTCAGACTCTTAAGCTTGAAGGCTACACTTTTCACCTATTCTATCTATGGCTTCCTTCACCCGAATTTGCCATTGCCCGTGTTGCCGAGCGGGTCAGTATGGGGGGACATAATGTGCCGGAGGATACTATTCGTCGCAGGTATCATGCTGGATTAAAAAATTTCTTTGCTATGTATCAGCACCTTGCTGATACATGGCGCATATACGATAACTCTGCACCAGGCTCTCCTCGCTTGCTATCGACTGGAGAACAAACTATAATTACAAAAGTAGTTGATGTGCCGCTCTGGGAATCGCTGAAAGGAACGTATAATGGCTGAGGCTGCCAAAAAGGATATTAGCAAGATTATTGCAGAGGGTACCGAGATTGACGAAGCCGTAAAACAGGCGGTACAGAAGGCGGTATTGCAGCATAAGCTCGCTGGTAATCCCATTGTTGGGATGAGAGACGGCAAAATGGTTTGGCTGAAACCGGAAGAGATTCAGGCTTAGTCTTTCGCAAAACTTTCGCAGGTCGTCTTGAAAACAGCTACTAGTAGTTGCTATCAAATGGACGGAGACCACAAGGATAGCAAGGCGTAACATTTCGTATTTATATTGTTATTTCGCTTTCAATACACTGAATTCTAAACTACTAAGCTCATTCGAATCCCGTTTCCCGCTCCAATGTGAATCGGCATGCAATATTGACCCAGTTTTGGGGGTAATCGGCGTTCAAAAT
>CALBTS010000460.1 GCA_937968035.1 uncultured Methanomethylovorans sp. | reverse complement strand
CTCGCCTCATTAGAATCGTTTTTAACAGAGCCTGTGGCATCTGAGGAGAAAAAGAAATAATGATCCTTTTTTTCTTATCGCTGTCTGCTGCCATATATAACTGCAGATGCACCTGAAGTTTAGACAATTCTTTAATATGTGCAGCTCCTTATATAACATGCAATAACCGGCCATGACAAGACAGACTCACCGGTTAATAATGCATCTAACAAGGAGAGTGTGAAAATGTCACAGGAAAATAAAAACGATAGATCATATTTAGCTATCATTGCGCTATCAGTTGTCCTGCTGGTAATGGCATTAACGATATATGCCATTTCGCAAAATGGATCGAACACTGCCGACACAATAACCATGAGTGGGTATGCCGAAGAGAAGATAGTGCCTGACACAGCCTCTTTAAGCATAGGTGTCGTGGTCCAGGCTGACACTGCAAAGGACGCATCCGATCAGAATGCAGCCCTCATGAGCGCTGTCGTCGCAGAACTCAAGGCACTGGGCCTGGAGGACAGGGAAATACAGACATCCTATGTATCCGTGTACCCGGTCTACAATTATGACAGGGAACAAACCATCACAGGTTACTCAGCATCCAACAGTGTGCAGGTCACAACCACAAAGATCGGCAACCTGAGCCAGATCATCGACAGTTCAACAGCCGCAGGAGCAAATCAGATCGGAAGCATCTCCTTCTCGGTATCTGATGACAGGCAGGAACAGCTCCGCGAAGACCTCATGAACGAAGCCATAGCTGATGCCTCATCAAAGGCCAATGCCCTTGCCGGCAGCCTGGATCTTAAGGTCACAGGCGTGCAGACAGCATCCATATCCGAGAATGGGAACTCCAGAGTTTACTATGCAGTGGCAGAAGAAGCAATGGACGCAGCAGCAGGATCGGTTTCCACTCCAATTGAGCCGGGCGAGTCCACAGTTTCAATGTCAGTGCAGGTCACATACTACATTGGATAAGGATCCGGTCCATCAGCCAACCACCATCCAAACCCAAACCACCGGCAGCAACCGGTGGTCTTTTTTCTTTATATTCGAATCTATACTTTACTCTCACTTTCCACTCTGTATTTCATGAACACAGGCAGACAAAGAGCAAGGCTGCATAAGAAAAAAACAGGTCTAAATCCCAACCCGGGAATTAGTGCACCTGCAATTATTGGCATGAATCCCATACCTGCATAGGTATATGTGTTGAATATCCCCATCAAAAGGCCTCTGTTGCCCTTCATGAAAGATACCGCGACAGGAAGTCCGATAAGACCTATGCCTGATCCTGTACCTACTAAAATAAAACCAGGTATTGGAAAGTATACAGCAAGTGTTGTACCCAATGCAGCAAGGATAAGCCCACTTCTGAACATAGCTGCATGGTGTAGATGAAGCCTTCCTGCAATGATATTTGTAATCATTGAACTGGCATACATCCCTGCAATGGCCATGCTAAGCTCTGTCTTGCTCAAAAGACCGACACTATAATCCGGATATAGGGCTAACACCACTCCTGTGACTCCAAATAGTAGGAACGAACTTGACCATATTATAAGATAATTTTTCCGGAAAGATATGCTCTTTATATCTGAAACAGCGTCTGTTTGAATATCGACCGATCTGATGTTGTTCCTATCTCTCACTTTTTCAGCATAGTATAGGTCCCGGAGACCTATGAAGAGCAATAAGATAGAAAATATGGTGAATAGTAAAATACCTCCTTTGATAAAACTTTGTGCAAGGTAACCGGAAATCACCACACCAGCTGCTAAACCGGCATTTAAAAGGAAATTGAGCTCACCAAAAAATCTGGTCTTTTCTTTATATTCTGAAAGTAAAGAATATGCAGAAGGAAAAAAAGCTCCGCATGCAGTACCTTCTATCAACCTGGCAAGAGTAAGACAATAGGTTCCTTCTAATCCCACCAACATTATTCCTGCAATAGAAGTGAGAAACATGCTGAACACGATGAGTTTTTTCTTACCGTATCTATCAGACAAAAGGCCAAATGGCAACATAGTAAGAAATGCACCGATAAAATATGCCGAAAACAATAAAGAAGAAGCTAAGGCACTATGAACCGCATGATCTCTTGATGCCAGCTCTGGAAGCACGGGTATGACCGCATTGGATAATCCCATTATGAGGAATACTGAAGCATATACAAGGAATCTTTCTTTTTTCATGGAATGACCATACCTGAGGATGAACGATAAGCTTAAACCTGCAATGTACTCACAATTAATAATAATTCCGCTGAT
>CALBTS010000459.1 GCA_937968035.1 uncultured Methanomethylovorans sp. | reverse complement strand
TGGGTAGGAGTACCGGTCACGGTACGCCAGTTTTGACGAGAATAGAGATCTTCATACTCTTGTTCTATAAGCTCTTTACCAGTAGAGTCTAGATAGATACCTTTGATCTGGATAATCCGACTATCAAGTGAGTATGAAGCTATCCCGGTAGTCACAGAAATAGAGAAGGTTGTGCTATCTTTAATAGCAAGAGCATCTAGGCATACGCGATTCTGAGCCTCATTAATAAAACGAGTAAGTTCTTCATTACTCCACCGAAGCTGATCAGATGCTACGTTGTCTTCTGTAAGGCTACTCCAGTCAACACTGGTACCGCCTACATCATCTAGGATAGATTTACGAAGATATGTTACAAGCTCAAGAAGCGTCATTCATAGATTCCTGTACAAAATACCAGACCTCATCTCGCATAGCATTAGTAACACGGAAACCAACCATTTCAGTCAAAGTGTTAGACCTAGGCTTACCGTTTTTGTTATCAAACGCTTCGAGGTTATTTTCATCAATAAGTTTACGGATAGCATCTTCAACTTCTTTCTTTTGAAGCATGACGTTCTGCATAGTATTTGCTACACGAGCATCAGATTCACTGAGTTGAGAGTTACGGTACATGTCTTGAGAGACACAGCCAGACGAATAAGCTGCACTATGGAAACGTGGATGTAGCTCAGTCCAATCCTCAGCTACCCAGGTAACATGACCATCAAGCAAAGCAATACGGATAGGTTGACCAGCAATTGATTTAAATTTTTTAGATTCCATTTCGAATTCAGTTGACAAGGATAATAGAAAAGAAGGGCCCCGAAGGGCCCCTCAGGTTTTTTAGCCTTCAGAGAAAGCCGCACGACCATCAACGATATACAGAACAGTCAGTTCCCACGTACCATCAGCAGCAGGATCTGCAGTATCAACCAACAGGTCGATCGTATCAGCAGCAGTGTACTTATAGCCAGTAAGCGTAAGAGCTGTCAGTCCAGTAGCAGCACCATCAATGTTGTCACCATAACGGTTCGTAACACCACCATCACCAATATGCACATCTACGGTAGCGGTTGTAGCATCAGAAATTACGAAGTTACCACCAACAACGATAGCACCTTCCGGCACATCAATAGCACCATAAGTACCAGCAACAGCGATATCATTACCAGTACCAAACGTACCAGTAACACGAGCAGCGATCACCTCTTGGCGACCAGATTTTTTAGTAATAGCCATAACTATTTCCTCACATCATCAAAGAGTTAATTAAAAGTTGAGATCATTATTTATCTCTTCCTTACCGACCCCTAGTTTTACGGATTTCATCCATAACAGAGTCTAGTTTCTTTTTCTTCTTCTTTTGGGTATCTACAACAGTCTTGCCCGCATTACGAGCCCCACCAGCACCCATCATCCGAAGCATTTCACCAAGTCTAGGCTTATCGGCCATTATTATGTCCTCATAGTTCGTTCAATTTTGTAAACTCAGGACAATGTTTTAATGCATATTCATTATACGCCTTAGCTGCATCTATCTCTGTTGAAAATGAGCCTAGAAATACTCTAGGTTGTCCAGGCAACTTAATCCTTGATATCCAGGGCCTTTTCTTCATACCAGGGTGTTTTCCACCCCAGATAACCCCACGATATTTTGACTTACCACCAGTACTATTATGATTCATCTGGTTTTCAGCATTATTACATAATCTTAGATTGCTCTTTCGATTATCTAGCTTATTCCCGTTTATATGGTCTACTTGTGGATCTCTTTTCTGTAGACCTAGAATAAACCTATGCATTAATCCTCGACCCTTATTGTAACCATAAGGCCCATTCAAGCACCATCTGGTTTCAATAAGTTTTTCAAAATCATCATCATCAACCAGAGCTATTGCACCCTTGGTTAAAACAATCTCTTTCATGATTACCTCCTGAATGTACGAAACTTAGACAGGAGGTTGATCATTCAGTTCACATTTGAACTATTTCAAACATCAAATTGCGTGATCGATAGCCATAACACCAAAGTCTTCAACCGTACCAGAGTAGATCGAATGATATTTCGGCTTCAGGAGACCAAACATCTTATCGACGTTGACACCCGGAGAACTGTTATAGTTGAACCACTTCTCGGCCCATTCAGGGGAACCAAGATCAGCAATACCAAGAGCCTGGGAACCGCAGACCAGCATACGAGAACCGTCGACTGTACTACCAGCACCCCACTTCGAACCCGAAGCAGCACCTTTGGTATTATACACAAGACGATGCTCATGCAGAACCAGCCCATCAACAGTAACCGTACCACCAGAGAAGAACGGATTCTCTTTACCACGATCCAGACCAGTCACGACAGCACGCTGGAAGTCCTGATCCTTCTTGAGCTGCGCAAGACCTTCCGGGCGGACAAAAGCAACATAGTACTCTTTACCACCAGCCATCAAAGGCTTAACGTAGTTGGTCTTGGCCAGTGTCACGATATCAACAATAGACTGATAGCTCAAAGTATCGGTTGCATCAACCGAGGCGGTAGCACCAGCAGCAAGGCCAGTGTATACGCTCGAAGCATCAGCGGTTACGCGATAGTGACGATTAGTAGTAGGAGCAGAGACATCACTAGCAAATGCCAGCGAACTGAATGCACCAGAGCTACGAGTCGAACCATCATTATTGAAACCATAACCGATACCCGACAGAGTCAGGAATGCAAGCTGGTCCATACGGTTAGCAAGCCAGTAAGCGAGACGATCACGCGCATGTTCACGGAACTTAACGACCGTTTTCTGATCAGCCAATTTACCTTTCTGGCGAACACCGTGCGAGATCAGGTCGATCGTGATGGTGTCCGTATAGGTCATCATCTCTTCTTCGTTCAAACATGTTATCTCTATATCTCTATAGAAGTTCAGACTATATCTTCATCAAAATTATTACCTTTAGATATGTTCTCATACCAAGGTAAGACTTGCAAATTAAATTCATTATGTAGTCCACAAACCATTTCATGTACTAAAGGTATTATATGGTCTACATGATGCTCTATCCCAGTCTCTAGGGATAGCATCCGAGCCGCCTTATATATCTCTTTGATCTTCTTCTTATCTGACCAATCAACTGTAGCAGATTTCTTAGCAGCCCTTCTTTGAGCATTACAGATACTCTTTATTAGTCTATGATGCTCACGATTATTCTCTCTCCAGGCTTGGTTAACCTCTTTGATACGATCTTTATGTTCCTGCCTATAATTCTTCATATAGGCTTCAACATGTTCCCTATTATCTTCTTTCCATCGTTTTAGATCGTTCTGGAGTTTATCCCTATACTTGTCTTTATATACCTTGTTGTTCAATCTACAACAGTATTTACAAGTATTTAGACGTCCACCCTTATTTTTGTAGAAATCCTTATCTGGATACTTATAACCGCATTTAATGCAAGTTTTCAATTCTGAGTCCCCTGTTTCGGTACTATATACCTACGAGCAAAGCTCTAGTCGTTGAAGGTTCCCCTATTCGGGGCTTCCCTGCTGATTGTCTAATCCTCTGAATTTTTAACATTCACGTTTAGCTATATTTCAAACTTACGTTGTAGTTTTAGAGGCTCTAAAGATTTTCCAGCAATAAAAGGGATTTATTTATGTGAGAGCTACGAAGCTTAAGCAGCTAAGAGCCAACCCTCACGCTCATTATCGCCGATAACACCGTCGTCGACCAGATCGGCCAGCAGGTGCATGATAACCTGGTCCCCTTTCTCTGTACGAGTCAGTTCGGTAATACGCTGAATAACGTTGTTCTCACCCGTGCCCATGAACTTACTCATGAACGACATATCACGGGCTTCTTTCCATACATCCCGACTCCAGACGAGCTTCTGCTCCGAAGTCAAGGCAGCAAAGTTTGTAAGTGCCATTTTAAATCACCTTGTAATTAATTGGAGTAGTTATTTTCTCGACATCACGGAGTCTGAAGCCGGATCAATTTAACGGGTTGATCTATCCCTATGGCATGAATTAAGGCTTCAAGGGGCCTATTAAATCTTATATAAACTTAAAATTTGGAGCCTCTGATAGGAATCGAACCTATTATCTTCTGCTTACAAGGCAGTTGCATCGCCAGCAATGCTTAAGAGGCGTGGCGCCGAATGAGAGAATCGAACTCCCCTACGTAGGCTTTGGAGACCCTGTTGTCCCAGAACATCCGACTTAAATTCTGATCCGGTTTTTATCTTAGTACACGATGGGTTCCCGGTTAACATCGTGATCCTTGTCGGGGATAACCATTTCCCGATGCTTAATCGGGTTGCCTGCTCAGATATAATCGCCGCGAAGTTTAGCTTTCTCTTTAGCAGTCAGGCTACTGAAAACCCTCTCATTTGATAGATCAGATGGTTTCAACTGACGAGTAGCTTTACCCTTACCTTTCACTGCTGGTGGTTGAGCTTTAGATGCGCGCGCTGCTTTCTTACGAGCAATCTTAGTACGATCTGAGGTAACCTTCTTTTCCTCTTTTGGTTTAGCAAATAAAGGAGTCACATCATCTACTGCAGCCTTCAGAGCCTGTGACTTAGTCTTACCCTCTGCCATATAAGAGG
>CALBTS010000458.1 GCA_937968035.1 uncultured Methanomethylovorans sp. | reverse complement strand
TGAATAATCCGGACTAAAGTATGCCACGATTCCGGAGCAAAGTAGGCCACCCATTCCGGACTAAAGTAGGCCACCCATTCCGGAGCAAAGTAGGCCACTTTTGGCACTAATTTGACAGCTTTTATAGGGTCAGGGAAATTGACATTAACAATTTAAAACTGACATTCCGGCAGAAAGTAGGCCACTTTAAAGTGATTAAGAAGAGTTAGGTTTGGAGAAAAATACACCTCCAAAAATGGCGAACAAAACAATCACTATGCTACAACTTCGCAGAGTATTACAGTTAAAAGAAAAGGGGCTTTCAAATCGTCAGATTAAAAAGCACCTGAACCTTTCGCGCAAGACAGTTGACGAGTATGTAAACCGCGTAAAACAAACGGGCAAGAGCTACAAAGATCTGCTAAAGCTTGAAGACGAAGCCTTGGGTTTGTTGCTGTTTCAACAGCCTCAAAATACAGTTGCAAGCGAAAAATATAACGATTTACAAAGCCGGTTACCTGGTTATGTAAATGAGCTAACCAACTCAAAAGCAACGCGTATCATACTTTGGGAAGAATACCGGCAGCAGGTTCCTGATGGCTACAGCAGGTCACAGTTTTGCGAACACCTGAGCCGTTATTTGCAATCAAGGAAGGCTGTTATGCACATTGAACATGAGCCAGCCGAGTTGATGGAGTTTGATTTTGCAGGAGATTCTTTGCATTACATTGACCTTAAAACGGGAGAAATAGTAAAATGTCCGGTGTTGGTTTGTCGTTTGGCATGCTCAGGTTACACATATGTTGAGGCCTTGCAAACACAACAGCGGCCTTTTTTGATTGCCGCACTTAACAATGCTTTGCAATATTTTGGAGGAGTACCACATATGGTACGAACCGATAATATGGCACAAATTGTAAAAAAGGCAAATCGTTATGAACCTACTTTTGATGAGTATGCTCAACAATGGTCTCTTCACTACAATACCACACTTACAGCCACCCGGGTAGCCAGGCCACGCGACAAAGCAGGGGTTGAAAGCAGCGTAAACACTGCATATTACCGCATATATGCCCCTATGCGGAACAAGCAATTTAGCTCACTGCAAGGGCTAAATACCGAGATTATGGTTCACCTTGAAAAACTCAATCATAGCAAATATCAGGGAAGAGATTATAGCAGGTATGAAAAGTTTATAACTATAGAGAAGCCTTTGCTGCGCCCCTTGCCAGAAGATGAATTTGCAGTAAAATACTCCAGAACAGCAAAAGTTGCCCCCAACTACCATGTTATGCTTGGCGAGGATCGCCATTTTTACAGCGTTCCTCACCAGTATTTATCCAAACAAGTAACCCTGGTTTATGATTGCCGTAATGTTGAGATTTACCTTCAAAATCAACGAATTGCCAGCTATAAAAGAAACTACAGCACATATGGCTACACCACACTTAAAGAGCATATGCCAGCCAATCACAAAGCGATTTATGAACAAAAAGGCTGGGATGAAGAGCATTTCCTGAAAAAAGCCGAAGCAGTTGGCAAAAACACAAAAGAGGTTATCTACATCTTGCTAAAGCAGCGCACATTTGTTGAACAAACCTACCGCAGTTGTATCGGCAGTCTTGATCTTGGCAAAAAATATGGCAACAACAGACTTGAAGCTGCTTGCACAAGGGTGCTGGCTTTTGGGTCGAGGATCAGCTATTCCACACTGAGAAACATTCTTGAAAAGAACCTTGATAAAGAACCATTTCAAGTAAGTATTGACTTTTGCATGCCATTACACGACAACATTCGCGGGGATACTTGCTATGGTTAACTCAAACCCCTATTCTCATGCGCTGACCCGTTTTCTCCGCT
This sequence comes from uncultured Methanomethylovorans sp., assembly GCA_937968035.1. Lineage (GTDB taxonomy): Archaea > Halobacteriota > Methanosarcinia > Methanosarcinales > Methanosarcinaceae > Methanomethylovorans. Next base: position 928 of record CALBTS010000458.1, on the reverse strand, counting down.
CCCCTTTATACCTCTGAGCTCAGAGAACTACCTTTTGTACCCAAGGGGGCGGAGACTCCGGGTTATGTCTGAAAAACAATAAATTAACCTTAAACCAAACAAATTATGATTAACACAAATGCAACCTTAGAACAACTTGAACAACTCAGGTTACACGGCATGGCACAGGCATACCAAAGTGCAATCGCATTGCCATTAGACCAACAGCCAACACCACATGAACTGCTGGCTCATCTGGTACAAGCTGAAATGCAGAACCGCACCGGACAACGAACTCAAATGTATCTTAAACTAAGCAAATTGAGATACGATGCTGTGATAGAACAAGTTCAATGCTCGGCTCAACGAAACTTTACACGCGACCAATTACTGGCATTGGCCGATTGCAGTTTTATACAACGTGCCGAAAATTTACTGATTACAGGAGCTACCGGATGTGGCAAAAGCTATCTGGCTTGTGCCCTGGGCAGGCAGGCCTGCTCTTTGGGATATAAGGTTTATTACCTGGGAATGAACCGATTTGTCGAAAAACTTGTACTCTCAAGGCTTGATGGATCATATATAAAGCTGCTTAACCAACTCGAAAAAGTTCCGCTCATTATACTCGATGATTTTGGCATGGCGCCACTGGATCACAACACAAAATTAGCTTTGCTCCAACTACTGGAAGATCGATATGGCAAACGTTCCACAATTATTACTTCTCAACTCCCGGTAAAGCTATGGTACCAATACCTGAATGAACCTACTCTGGCCGATGCTATTATGGACAGATTGTCAGGTGCCGCGCATAAAATTGAGTTGAAAGGTGAGTCGCTAAGAAAAAAAATCTAATCACAAAAAAATGCTATTTTTACCACCTCTTTTATCACTGAATTAGTGGCCTACTTTGCTCCGGAATACTGGCCTACTTTCACCGGAATAATCA
>CALBTS010000457.1 GCA_937968035.1 uncultured Methanomethylovorans sp. | reverse complement strand
GCAGATCATGCTGGTGTTCAAGGCGTTCGATAAAATCATGCAGGGATGAGAGCATGGGGTGCCACTCCTCAAATGGCTTTCAGGCTTCAGAGAGGATAGGAGCTTTCAGGGGATTGTCAATCCTGTTTCAGGGTGGCGGCAAGTTTATACAGTCCTTCAGTTGGTTCAGCGGGCCGCTTAATGGCACATACTTTCCTTTAATTGCAGTTTGTACGCTATTTTATGTTCTACACTTGAAATTGCGTGAAATCGTGGTAAATAAGATAAGCTTGTTGTTAGACTGTTGCACAGGAGTGAAGAACTTCGTGCCAGGAGAAAAAGGAGATTGAGTGTATGAAGAAGTTATTAGTTGCCAGTATCGCTTGTTGTTTTTTTGCATCAGCTGCTTACGCAGAGATACGCACCGTAGGCCGTGGAGAACAATTGCGTTTTGACACATCAAGTTATCCGGCTGACATGAAGAAGAACAACGAGGTGTTCAGATTGAACTGTACCAAGTGTCATTCTGAACAACGGGTTGTCATGGCGTATCTGACCGGCACGTTGTCATATGCAAGGCAACCGTTTGATATGGATACAATGCAGCGGGTTATTTTTACCATGTATCGTAAAACATCGGGAAATGGAGCGCTTGCTATACCTCGGTCACATATGAAAAACATCAGCGCATATATGAAATACCTCATGATGGAATCCTCACGTTAATACCTGCGAAAGGAGGGTGGTAAGCCCTATGACAACAAGATATATACTATCCACAGTAGCACTGTTTTTTCTGGCACTTTCTTCTGTACAGGCAGAGGAGATCAAGGTGTCTGGCACAAACAGTTCCATTACCAAACTGTTTTCCCCAATAAAATCTGCTTATGAATCCACTACCGGTGACACATTGACGCTGGTCACCAAGAGTGTTGCACCAGAAACCCTGATCTCTTTGGAAAAGGGAGAAGTTGATATGGCATCAATCAATGGCCTTTCATTTGATGACCTGATTGCCAGAGCCAGCACTGCAGGAGTTACCATCAATCCAGCAACCCTGCGGCGCACCGTTGTAGCGCAAACTAACCTGCTTGTTCTCGTTAATAAAAGTAATAAAGTTGCCAGTTTGTCAAAAGAACAGCTAAAAGCTGTTTTTACCGGCAAGGTTACGAACTGGCGCGATGTAGGTGGACCGGATCTTGCCATACAGGTCTATTGGGGCAAGGAAACACCCTATCTGAATGGACCTTTTACCAACTGGGTGTTGAATGGAGAGAAGGTTACGAATCAGGCAAAGTCTGCTGGAGATCATTTTGACTTAAGGGAGATTGTGCTCAAGGATCCAGCGGCAATCGTTTTAAGTTCCAGTGGGCTGGTAACGCCTTCGACAAAGGCACCTGCCATTCCGGCCATGCATCTTCCCATGGAAGTTGTGACAAAAGGGGAGCCATCTGCAAAAGTTAAAAAAGTACTTACCTTTTATAAAGAAGAGTTTGGCTTTATGGACGAATGATATAGATCGGAAGAGCACACGTCTGAACTCAAGTCACCGAATACGATCTCGTA
>CALBTS010000456.1 GCA_937968035.1 uncultured Methanomethylovorans sp. | reverse complement strand
GATTCAAAACAACTAGGTTTCCTATATCATAACTGTTCCAAAAACTATGGGGTCTTGGTAAAACTCAAACCTCAACAAGAATACAATATTCCTGTAATTGTATTGAGAAACAGATATATGCAAGGCTTCCTTCATAATGTGAAGTTTGGATTCATTTTCTATGAAAGAAAATCGACACCATTTAACAAAAATACTCCATTGACAAATGAAGAAATAATCTCAGAGCTCCAGGCTCTCAGAGAAAAACAAGAGAATGTTATCTGGAGTGATCCAGTCCCTTTAACAGCCACGAACTTTAAACAGTATGAAATAAGAGACATAATCAATGATTCAACCTATTCCATTGCCAATTGAAGACAAACCTCTTGAATTCATCGATTACATGAGATAAAAGAGAATAACACTCTTACAAGATAACCAGGGTAACTAATCATAATCCTTTTAAGAAATGAAGCCAATTCAAGTCCTTTTTTTTATCGTCTGCTGTTCAATTTGCATAAGCTGTAGTAACCAACGCAATCAAAGATTTGTGCTGAAGGGAGAAATCACAGGTATGGACACAGGAACAGTCATTTTAAGAATGGTTCCAGAGCATCTCGCTCTGTACGATACAACAACTCTACAAAATGGGAGGTTCATATTTAAAGGCTTACTGAATGAGCCTATAATTTCCACGATAAAAGTGGGTGATAGAAAAGAACAGCTTGAAGTCTTTCTTGAACCTGCCAAGATGAGAATTAAAATAGACTCGGATAATTTGAAATCATTCAAAATGACTGGTTCAAGAACGCAGAAAGAGGCTTTCAAATTGGAGCAGTTGACTCAGTCATATGAGAAATCAAGACATACTTTACATCTGGAAAGAATGCAAATTTATGACAGCATTAAAAACTCAGATGATGAACGAAAGGTGAGCCAATGGAACAAGGAGTATGATAGCCTGATTTGGTTAATGGATAGTATTAAAATCATAATTGATTCAGTTAAGTTGGAGTTCGTTCAACAACATCCAAAATCATTTCTATCGCCGTATAGGTTATTTTTCTTAACGGGTAGTGAATATTGCTCCTTCAGTGTCTTAAAATCAACTTTTAATAGACTTGATCCTTCAGTTAAAACCAGCAAATTTGGCAAGATGATGCAGGACGAACTAAGAAAAATGGGGAATACACAGGTTGGGGTATCAGCGCCCAATTTTATAGCTACTGATCTAATGAACAGAACTATAACTCTTAATCAATTCAAAGGGAATAAAGTTGTGCTCCTGGATTTTTGGGCAAGCTGGTGTATTCCCTGCAGAGAAAACTATCAACATTTGAAATTACTCTATGATAAATTCAAACCCAAAGGTCTTGAAATTATCTGCATCTCAGTAGATTATGATAAAAATTCATGGATAATAGCAGTTTCTGAAGAACAAATTGAAGACTGGTACAATATATGGGTTGCTCAGAATTTTTCAGGAGGCCCTTCTCAGAGTACTGAGAATGACGTGTATAGTAATTACTATTACAGCACTATACCCCAGACAATATTGATAAATAAAGATGGCATAATTGAAGCAATTTGGATAGGTGCTTCTCCGGAAAATAATGATTCGCTTGATAAACATCTTTCCAGACTGCTAAATTAAAACGCCATCTAACAGGTCGGTATATGTCATTGGCTT
>CALBTS010000455.1 GCA_937968035.1 uncultured Methanomethylovorans sp. | reverse complement strand
CCACCGAGATCTACACTCTTTCCCTACACGACGCTCTTCCGATCTATAAAGAACCTATGTGGAGAAATACATCCCAGCAAGACGAAGAAATAATATACAATTATCTTGAGGTAACAATATTTAATAAGGGTACGAGTACAAAATATATTGATTCAGTACAAGTTAACATGGGTAAATTGAAATGTGTCTGTATAGATCAATATGAAAAACCATATACACTAAAACCAGAAGCAGATAAGCCATTCATACATAATTATGGAAAGTGGAATGAAAAAGATTATTATGGAAATATCGTAAAAATAAAAATTACAGACAGAGAAGGTAAGGTGTTAAGCGTAAAGAAGAAAATAGAGAAGGAATAATCCCTGTCCACATGAGCAGGACCGCGCAATAGTCCAGCGATTGTGGTCAGGGCGAGGAAGGAGAGAAAGATGGATGAGTTGATTAGTACTATTGTTGCATTGGTTGTTTTTTTCGGCCTTATTATTCTGATAGTAGTTGGCATATCACTCAGGGCAAAAAAAATAGCAAAACTTCGAGCGGAGAAAATACGTTTAAAATATGCAGACCAAGGAATAGCACAGAAAATTATAGATCGTACAATATGGGTCGGTATGACAGGTGAAATGCTTAAAGATGCCTATGGTGAACCTCTCAAGGTTGATCAAAAGGTAATGAAATCAAAAGTGCGAGAAGTATGGAAATATCGACAATTGACAAAAACACAGTACGGTACAAAGATAACCATAGAAAATAATGTTGTAACAAGCTGGGATATTAAATAAGAGAAAGGAAGGATACATGCGATGAACAAGGGTGGTTTTAGTTTTAAGAGGACCCTATTTTATGGTTGAAATAATCAGAGGCGCAGTAACAAACGCTATTATAGCTTCAACACGACTTGATCAATTTTTCCTATCGCTGACTTCCTTGAATGGTGTCTTGTTCCTTGGATACCCAATTATAGGGTCAGGGGTATGCATCGATGCACTATATGTGTCACCAGAATATGCAGTTATCGCTTTTGACCTGATAGATGATACAGCCAAGAATGAGCGATCTGCTGAGCGGGATGCAATTTATACTGCATTATATTCGAGCTTTATATCTAATAAAGACCTGACAGAAAAACGAAATCTTCTATTTGAAATCATCATTATTTCCTTCTCTCCAGCGTCTAAGCAGATTCCACAAGGAGAAGACAGCGATAGCTTCTTCATGACTACTGAGATGTTAAAGGATCGAATACTTGCAACTCCTAAGTGGAAGGAATCAAGTCGATATCAATCCCTTCTATCTGCAATTCAAGTGGCCACAAAAATCAAGGCTCAACCGAAAAGAAACACATCGAGCAATACCACGAAAGGAGCGCGACTCGGGATAATCGAGAAAGGAATAGCGACACTCGATGCGGAACAAAATAAAGCAGTTATTGAGACAAACGATGGTCCTCAAAGAATCAGAGGCTTAGCTGGTTCTGGTAAGACGATCATTCTCGCACTAAAGGCGGCATATCTACATGCAAGATATCCAGAGATGAGAATAGCTATAACTTTCAACACCAGAGCACTCAAGCCCATGTTTGAGAGTTATATAACGAAATTTGTTTGGGAGTATACTAAAGAAGAACCCGATTACTCAGTTCTGCGCATCCTCCCGTCATGGGGGAGCCCAACTCAGCCAGGAGTGTATTCTGAAATATGTCTACACAATGGACTTGACTATTTTGATTTCAAACGATCTAAACGCACTTGGGGAAATGGTAAGTATTGTTTCGATTTTGTTTGCTGTCATGCCTTAGATGAGAAAAAAGATTTTACTCCACTTTTTGACATCATGTTAATCGATGAAGCTCAAGATTTACCTCTTTCATTTCTTCAGCTTTGCCTAAAAACGGTAACAAAAGACGCTCGTCTTGTAATCGCATATGACGAATTGCAAAGACTAAATGATGTAAAGGCAGTTGATATTGAAGCTCTTTTCGGTAGCGAGAAACTACTTTCAAATGAACAGGGAAAGGCTAAACGTGATATCATTCTTCCCACTTGTTATAGAAATTCCAAACAAGTAATCGTGACCGCACATTCATTAGGCTTTGGTATTTATCGAACTCCTAAAATGGTGCAGATTTTTGATAATTTCAAGCTATGGAAAGATGTCGGATATGAGGTCACCGAGGGAACGCTTGATTTCGGAAGAGAAGTAACTCTATCACGTACTATTTATTCAAGTCCCAGGATTTTTGAAGATACCCTAAGATGTGCTGGCGAAATTGTAGACTGCTTAAAATTTCCGAACCAGAATGAGGAAATGGAATGGATTGCTGAACAAATAGTTCAGAACATCAAGGTCGACGATCTTCGGTATGAAGATATTCTTGTAATTTATCCTGATCCTGTACGGGTTGAAGCGAATGTAGGTATGCTAAGGAGTCTACTTATAAAGAACGGGATAAAAAGTCATATCGCTGGTGTTACGACTTCGAGCAATAGTTTTTTCCAAGAAGAATCAATTACAGTCTCAGGTATCTATCGCGCAAAAGGTAATGAAGCGGCACTTGTATATATATTGGATGCACATTTTTGTGCATCAGGCGCTCAACTACGAAAGAAACGGAACATCCTATTCACAGCTATTACGAGAAGCAAAGGGTGGGTTCGTATATGTGGCTTCGGTGATTCTATGGATATCTTACTAGAAGAGTATAATAAACTAAAGGAAAACAATTTCCAGTTAAGTTTTAGGTATCCAACAAGAGAGGAGCTAGCAGAACTTGAAAAAATTTATAGTTCAAAGGATAAAATACCAACTGATGAACTTACAGGGGAAATAGAAACACTTCTAAAAAAACTTAAATCGAAAGAAATCAGCATCGAGTCAATCCCTGCTTCACTCAGAGAGCAACTTAGTTTGTTCTTAAGCGGGGCTGGTGATGATCGCTAACGATTTGAATAGAAGCATACTTTCTATAATCGATTCTCTGATGAAATGCGGACTCTGCATAAATCAGAATGAACCATACATCCGAAAATGTGGAACAGATAGGTATGAGATCACATGCTGCTCCCTAATCCCACCGAAACCGAATGGTACAACTGACTATTATGATGAAATGTATACCTATTGCGCGAGCAATAAAATATTTTCTATCATGCTCATCGATGGAGGATTAATACAACTTAGATATATTTGTGATAAATCACGAATTCTTTGGCATAGACTTGCATATCTTCCATGCCGAGATGCATATCGCTACGACGATTGTTATGATGAGTATATAGAAAGCCAAATCTATCTTGATATCGTTTCGTCGAAAGTATCGGTTGTCCCGGTTCGTATGGATTTCGATCCTCCATCTTATGTAGAAGATAGCCATCCGCAATCACATGTTCATTTGGGTTTTCATAAGGACTGTCGTATTCCTGTAAACAGGCCCGTCGAGCCATCAATCTTCTGTACTTTTATCATTCAGCATTTCTATCATAGTGCTACCCTCGGAGATAATTCGCCGCTACCTGCATTCTCAGCTCTCGGCGTAAAAGCAGATGAAACCATGAGTATAAAAGAAAAGGAACGCTTGTTCATAAACATCTAGAAAACCTCAATCATTATTTTACGACTGGAGTCTATGGGAAACCACTATAAGGAGCGTTCAGTAACTGAACGCTCATACCTATTTGCTGAATAAACTGCTTAGTAAAATTACATATGAGTAAAAATATCGACGGCAAGATAATTGTCTGACATTTTCAAAACACAGCACATATATTATTACAAGTAATACATTTAAATTTTGTAAATGTCTTACATATTTGTTTTTATCTTACATGCTAGTGTTAATTCATTATAATAAAAATATTTATGTGTCTGACATTATGCTTGTAGAGTAATATCAGGAAGATCCCGCCCAAGGTATATGACAAAAAGCAAAATATATCGTCGATATTGTCAACCGTGTTGCAGATAATGCACCGCAATCTGTACATAGTTAAATAATTGGTAATAGTCGTCCTGTTATTTAGATATACACAATCTGCATGAAGTTTTTACAGCAAAGCTTATGGATTATTGTAATTTACAGTTATGGTGAATTGAATTTTAGTACACATATGGCGCAGTCTAATAGGTCTATAGGCCAAAATAATTATGCACCGCAATCTGTACATAGTTTGTGTGCTTGATAGTATATGTAAAGTGTTTAGTAACTAAACAGTATTGAAATTTAGTACACATATTGCTAATGGATATATCCACTGATTGGCAGTCTTTTTGCTATACATTTTTTGTTTGCTTTATTTCTTGTAATAAACGCTTTATTGCCCTTTGGTTGGCTTCTTCTGTATCAAAAAGGTCTTTCTCTTCCATCAAAATTTCCTGAAATCTTATCATGTTTTGTGCTATCAAGATAGCCTCTTCTTGATCCTTTTTTGTTGGGGTTTCATCTCTTTCTGATCCCGGTTTATAGAATCTAAATTCTACTTCAAAAACCTTACGACCTCTTTTGTATGGAATAGACTCTACTTCAAGAATATTCGCACGGCGTAAGTCATTTATTGCAATTTTAATAACTCGTCGATCAAATTCCCCCCATTCAGGGTAGATACCATCTTCTACACCAAGAGCAAAACGAAGGTCTTTCAGTGCAAATTTACGTCTTTTAAATTTGGAATATTGCGATAAAAGCATGAAAAGCTTGAGACCATAAAAACTCTGCAATTGTGTAATCTCTCGAACGGCAATACGTGTAAATTCACGTTTTAAATCAAGAAGATAAGGTTTTAGCCAATTTTTAAATACTACTTCCACACGAGCTTCACCATTAATGTAATCAAAATAATCAAAGATAGTGGTTTGCCGATCTCTTGGTTTAGCTCCGGTCTGCGGAATGAAATCAGGAAGTTCGATTGTTCTTCCTACTATAGACTTGGACCATCGTTTCAAATCCGTATAGAAACTTTGATGCTCACGATCATATTTTCTACCAAAAGCTTTTGCAGCTTGTTCGACAGTAAAACTATAAGTAAAAAAATCATGTTCTTCATGGATAAAAGAGCAAACAAAAATTAGTAGTTTTAACTCGTTTGCTTCCATGCGAAATGAAGATTCGATGAGAGGGTTTCCTATTGCTGAAACTTCTTTTGGTTTTGGGAATTTTACCGGGGGATAAGATTTTTGTGTTCGTGGTGTAGCCATGGAATAATTATAACATGTACAATGTACATGTCAAGTACATTGTACATAGATGCACCGCTACTAATACATAGATGCACCGCTACTAATACATGAAGTGCACCGTGATCCCTACAAGAATGCACCGTAATCTGTACATTAATTGAGATTCAAAGCTTTATTTAAACCTGGAATCTAATAAGATGAAACTCTTATAAACTCTTAAATTCTTATAAACTCTTCTACACCTATCATTTTTTTTCTTGTGGAAAAGTCTATCACCTAAAGCATTTCTCCACCCTCTTGGGGGGCGGAGCCCCCCGCCGGGTTCGACCGCCTTCGGCGGTCCCCGCCCGCCCGGCATCCCCCCGTCAGTTGAAAAATCGAGTCAGCCGAAATGGAAGTCGGTCTTTATGCAGGGGGACGGCTCCCCCTGCACCCCCTGGGTAAAAGGAAACGATTTGTTGGCGAATCAGTTGTCCCGGAGAAATAGCCGGAAACACTCATTATTGGGTCATAGAGAGGTTTTTTAGGTGATTTTGGTACTTACTACCTCCCATAGAAAAAGCAGTGAATTTGGAACTTCAACTAAAGGCATGCACGATGATCCAATTTTAGAGTTTGTGAAACAGTTGATTGTGGAATTAGCGGAACGATTGATTGTCCGTTTTGTATCTTGGGTTTACCACAGATGGCGGCATCGTAGGTGCGTGCCTCCGCCTGCTGGAAAACCCTATCACACCCAATCGTTGCCCTTGCTTGACATATATGGTGTTTGGATGTAGTATGTACGTATAATATACATCATATGTATGTATATAAGATGTATAACCGATGTCTTTTGAGGGTATGTATGAAATCGATAGCTGTCCACCTGCAAAAAGGTGGAGTAGGGAAGACGAGTCTGTCAGGTGCTCTTGCGTTTGAGCTCTCGAAGAAAGGAAGAACGATACTTATTGATGTAGATCCACAAGGAAATTCATCTTCATGGCATCTTACAGCAACCCCAGAGCACGAATTAGCAGATGTGCTTGATGGGACAATTATTGCATCGGAAGCAATAGTTTCCACAGGTATCCCTAACTTTGATATGCTTCCCACCTTTGGTTTGGATGGATCTTTAAAAGCTTATGGTGAAAATAAACTTGCGAATGAGCCTTTCATTTTTCAAGACCTTAGGGATGAACTTATACGATTGGGGTATGACTATGCTGTCTATGATTTATCGCCAGGAATGGGGCGTCTGGAAAAATCTGCACTTCTCGCAGTAGGTGAAGTAATAACTCCAATAATTCCAGAATATTTCAGTTTGGATGGTTTAGAGACTTTTGCTTTTGAGTTGGATCGGCTCAAGAAGGCATTGCGATACGCTCCTGAACACAAGATTGTTATAGTAAATGCATTTGATGCTCGTATAGCTCAACATAGAAGTGTAAGTGCGCAGGCTGATGAAATCAGAGGAAAACAGGTGTATCGCATACCCGTTGATCCTGCAATTCGTAAGGCACAAGCTGCACATATTCCGATTCAAAATCTACCGCGAGAAGAGGCACCAAAACCTGAAACAATTGTCTCGCTTTCAAGTATTGTCGAGGCAATTGCATGAGCTTAAAGCGTCCAGATAGGCTACAGCAAAAAGACGATCCTGCCGCAACTCAAGCCAAAAAAGTCTTTGAAGGAATATCAACACCTAAACAAGAATTAGATGATACGAATAAAATACGGATTAATTTTTATGTGTCTCCTCAGGATTATAAAGCTCTTCGTTGTGTAGCTCAAGACATGGGGTTAAGTGCGGGTGCCACAATTCGTATGGCGATGAGAGAGTTTTTAAAAAAAAAGGGTGCTATTTAGAAAGAACTTGATTTTACTAGCAAATTACGAGAGTGAAGACCATAATTTGCAAATATAGTGTAGTAACTGATTTTGGGGTGAAAAGAACATAGCAGTTGACAGCTTTAAGTTGATCATGTATTATATGCATTGGTTTTAAACTAATAGGAGGATCCCATGGATGTGATTTCTGAGAAGAAGTTCGAAAACGATGTCAACCAGACGATGACTACAAATGAGCTAAAGACTCCGGCCCTAATCGAGATAATCGATGTTTCAGGGTGCATGAACTCTTCTAATCGAAGGACATAATTGCATCGAAGGAAGGGATGGGTAAACCCGCCTTTCCTTCGATGGCGATATGCCAACAATTCATCAATGCTTCCTCCGGGACTAATGATTTATGTAACATCTAGATGCACGCTGTCTTGTGGTCACTGCTTCATGCGTCAACGCGATGAATTGCAGCGGTTTACCTTGGCGTACCACGATGTGATTAGGATCCTTGATGATGCCAAGGCTAACAAGGTATTCTTGATTCCTCTGACGGGGGGTGAGCCTCTCCTACACCCAGAAATCCTTGAGATTGTTTCGCAGATTCGGCAAAGAAAGATGTTGCCCCTCATAGGAAGCTCTGGGTTCGATATCGACCATGGAATGTGGAAAAGGCTGAAAGATGCTGGAGCCGTCAACGTGCAACTGAGCATTGAAAGCACCAGGCAAGACCGACAAGACGCCTACCGTGCAGCTGGATACTTCAAACAACTTTTGGAAAACATTGAAGAAATTAAAAAGGTGGGTATGGTCTTAAATCTCGCAATAACACTTGATTCAACCAACTTGACTGAGGTGCAGGATCTTTTGGACTTTTGTCGTCGGATGAGGATCGATAATGTGAAAGTCGACTTCTTCGAGAATTTTGTAACACTTGGAGATTCACGAGTGGTGCCACTCGACAAAAGGAAAGCTGTTGCCAAGCTCTGTGAGTCGTATGCGAGATCCCACTCCGGGAAGGAGGACTGGATTTGTTGCATGGATGGCGATGCATCAAATTCAACGTCTCGTGAAAGCCCACTGCATGTATATGCCAATGGTGATATTCGTCTTGGTTTCCCGGGTAAAACACTAGGCAACATCAAGGAAATGTTGCCCTCAGAGGCCTTGCGGTGCTGGAGAAGAAAATGAACAACTATTTCTATAGTGACTACCGCCATGCAGCATACTACGACGATATCTATGATGCGATTGTCGATGATTTGGACTTCTGGAAGAGCGTCGTTAGCCGACTTGGCGACGAGTGTCTAGAACTTGCTTGTGGAACGGGGAGAGTTTCCTTTTTCCTTCATCGTAACGGCATCAAAGTTACTGGAATCGATTTTTCGGAGGATATGCTTCAAATCTTTGACCGAAAAAAAGAGAGCCTTGGAATCGAGCGGAACCATTATCCTAAGGCGTCCCTGGGCGACATGCGGTGCTTTAATCTAGGCAGAAAATTCCGCTCGATTATAATTCCCTCCAACTCCTTGAATCACATCGAGGAGAACAATGATCTCATTGCAACATTCCGGTGCATAAGTGATCACCTCGAACCAGAGGGTTTACTGGCCTTTGATATCCTCAATCCGGGGTTCGAATTCTTTATGCGGGATCCCGCCTCTGTGTATGATCAGCAAATCATCGAGCGTCACACATCTTCAGGCTATTTCGAGACCTGGGAGATGAGCAGGCATGTCAAGGCTGAACAGATGTCCTATGTGAAGTACTACTTTCGGCCATGTCGTGCCGACGGTAGTCCTCTGACAGAAACGATAGACGAAACCGACATCAAGGTAAGGTTTTACTATCCCAAGGAGATAGAGCTCTATCTCGATCAATGCGGTTTCGAGATCGTCTCTAGGAGTGATTGGTATGACAGCAGGCCATGGAAAGGCGAGACAAGTGAGCAGGTTTTTATCGTTCGGAAAAAATAAGCTACTGGAATACCTAATCGAAAGCACCTTAGCCAAGCAAGGCATTGCCGATGTCGTGGGAGTGCAGCGTGAACAAATAGGTGGATGCTCGGGATTCATTTATGACGATGGCAAAGAGAGGTGCGTCCTATATTCCAACGACCTGCCCTGCCCGTTGTTTACAGTGCTACACGAGATAGGCCACTGCGTACTCGAATGCATCGACCAAGAGCCTAACAAGAACTGGAACTCAGAATCAGAAGACATGGTCGACAATTGGGCGAAGGACTTCGTTCGACCCTTCGTCTCTCGTGAGTATTGGCAGAGAATCCAAGTGCTGCAAGGTGACGAGCTCTATCGAGAGGTGAATATGAGTCTTCGCGAAGAACTATTGGATGATTCAGAAATAACCTTGAGGTTGAACGATGGACTTATCTGTCGCGACGACGATCGGGTGCTGTTTTCCTTCGAAAAGATGAAGATATACAGGCTCAACGAGAAAGCCTTTGCTGTGATCAAGCTTTTCTCCACCAAAATCGAGGCGTCGTTCCTTTCCGCGATTTGGTCAGAGTACTTTGACACTGAAGAGAAACTCCTCGAATTTGTGGACCAGTGTCTTGAGAACAATCTGCTGCTCTTGGAACATAAATGTTGAGGTTCCCGCTTTTCGCGAAGATATACTGCACCAAACGCTGTAATTTGAGATGTGAGCATTGCTATCTAGAGGACTACACAGGTGACATGTCCAGCGAAGATATCAAAGCTCTAATCGATTACTTTAAGCTGAAGGGCGTCAACTGGATCGGTATCCTTGGCGGTGAACCATTCATCCGCGACGACATATACGACATCATGTCGCACATAACATCACGCGCGCTATTTATGACTGTCTCAACCAATGGTACGCTCGAAGGCGCATACGACTTCGCAGCCTTGGCTGAATTGAAGCCACAACTTCAGGTTAGTATCGACGGCTCAACGCCGCAAATTAACGACAGACTCAGGGGTGTCGGTGCTTTCCGTCGGACGCTCGCATTTATTGATGGATTGAATACTCATGACATTCCATTCTCCATTGGCTACACCGTAAGCAGGGCGAACCAGGATCAGATCAGGGATATGGCTGTTCTTGCCAGCGAGCTTCGAGCGCGATCCTTGAGATTAGAAATATTTATACCTATCGCAGAGGGAAAGGCGATGACCAGGGACCTGTCCGTGACCGCTGCTGAGCTCGCGAAACTCGAGGGTGCCATCGCCGAGTTGATGAACGAGTTTCCTTTTATAGTCTCGCCATTCGTAAACACATCGCAATGTGGCGCTGGAATACACACGATAGTCGTGAACATAGATCGTACACTGTCCGCCTGCGACCTATTGGCTGAAAAGGAGCGAACGCTACCATTCGGTGATATAACGGAAATAGCTGACCTGTGGCTAAACGATCCAGTTTTCGCGAGGTATCGAGGGCTGAATGGACACCGGTGCCGTCTCTTCGAGATTCTCATCTAGACGCTAGATCAATTATATAAGGATGGAGTCATGATCATCAAGCGACGCGTGGCGCTAATTGCCGCACCATGGACGATGTACAATTATCCTTCTTTCCAGCTTGCCATACTTGAAGACAGCTTGAGCAGGCACGCTGAGCTGAGCACTACACAATGTAGCCTTTTTTTCCGTATAGCCGAAGCGCTCGGTGCAGAGCTTTATAGCTTTATCTCAGATGACTACTGGCTTGCGGAGACGCTCGGGGCAATGCTTCTCTATGGCAATACGGAAGAGCGAAAAGAAATCGTGTGCCAGCGTGCGTCTGAGCTTGAGGCCGAGGGTAATCGCTTTGCGGGTAAGTTTCTCAAAACTTTTGATTCTTTTTATCCAACCTTCGAACGGGTTATCGCCACGGCTGTCGAGTCATACCACTTCGAGAACTTCGACGCTGCATGCCTCACAATTGGCATGAATCAGTTGAAAATGAGCCTCTTTGTCGCCAGGCAAATCAAGGATAAAAATCCAAATGTGGTGATCATCTTAGGCGGAGCATCATGCAGAAAGGGATTCGCAGAGGCTGCGGTGGCTAACTTTTCCTTCATTGACCATGTTGTCGTCGGGCCGGGTGAGATCGTTCTACCGGAGCTCCTGCTGCAACCCGATAAGGGAAAGGTGATCTATTCAGATAGCGCGCCAGCGATGGAGGTCTTTAAGCGACGCGGCGCTTTGAACTTTGATGAGTACTACGAAGCGTACAATGCCTCGGTGATTCGAGCCTCATTCACGCCTACTATAATTATGGAATTGTCCCGCGGCTGCGTCTGGAACAAATGCTCGTTCTGCTCATATTCTGAGCTTTCCGAGCGACTTATCCTAAGGAAATTTGAGAACGCTTTCGCTGAAATCCTCGCATACGCAGACAAGTACAAATGCCTCCGCTTCATCCTCACCGACTCCTCGGTGCCGGAATCATATATAAGAAGAATCAACCAGCATTTACAGGAACGGGGTCTCGACATTTACTTCTACGGAGAAATCATGGTCGATTCATCGATCCTCAGCGACCCTTCATTCTATACCTCCCGGAAGTGGGGTTATCAAATCGGCATCGAAAATATCACTGACAGGATACTTCGAAGGCTTAATAAGCGACAGAGCGCCATCGATTGTCTTTACGCTATGAAGATGGCGGAGAAATTCGGAGTAGTTTATGACGCGAACCTTCTGACACGGGTACCAGGCGCGGGTGATGAAGAGGTTGCCGAACTACTTATGCAAATCGAATACTTCCGTTACTACCGTCCTCTGAATCCCAATCGGCTCTTGGTCGAGCTTGGGAGCGAACTTCATCTCAACCTTGAGAAAGCTGGTGAGCTCACAGATCACCCATACAACTGTGTCGTGTTCCCCGAGCTCGCCGTAGCTGATCATGCATGCTTCCTATACGAATACTCGGGGAGTCTTAGCCCCTTGTGGGACCTCGTGGATGAGTCCATGCTCGATTGGATGCAGTACTACAAGAGCAAACCTGAAGGTGGCTATCTGCTATCTTTGCGAAAGGGGCCCTCATTCACCCAGATTGATAAGGTCGTCGATGATCACTCGCTGCGGCGGTACAACCTGACGGGGCTCGCGGAAGCCATCTATCTCTTTTGCATGGTACCGTCGAGTCTCGATGAGATCATGGGAAGGTTCAGGTCGGATGCTGGTATCACTGAGATTCTCGACACATTCGTACGGGAAAAAATAATGCTCGCAGCATCGGGGAAATATCTGAGCCTTGCTATCGATCACCCGAGACCCACTGAATAGGCCTTCAGCAATCAGTCTCTGTGGGCTAGAACAGGCAGTTCCCTGTGCTTCGCGGGAACGGAATGACGTCGCGGATGTTCTCCATTCCAGTGAGCCAAGCGAGGAGCCGCTCAAATCCCATACCGAATCCAGAGTGTGGAACAGTGCCAAAGCGGCGGGTCGAGAGGTACCACTCATAGTTCTGTACCTTCATACCCTTGACGAGCATTCTTTCTCGGAGCACGTCGAGGCGGTGTTCGCGCTGGCTCGATCCGACGATTTCTCCGATGCCCGGCACGAGAATGTCCGCGCCGGCGACGGTCTTGTGGTCGTCGTTGAAGTACATGTAAAAGGACTTGAGGTCGGCCGGATAGTTATAGACAACCGTCGGTCCCTTGAAGTGCTCTTCACAAAGGAATCGCTCGTGCTCGGTCTGGAGATCGCAACCCCATTCGACAGGGAAGGAAAACCTGCGGTTGCTATTCTTAAGAATAGCGATGGCCTCTGTGTAGCTCAGGATGCTGAGGTCGCTCGTGAGAACCGTTTCGAGGTTCGCTCGAGGGTCGGTGCCGTTGCGTGCGATCACGACCTCGATATCGTCCTTGCACTCGACAAGGAAGCGTTCAATGACATTTTTTATGAGTCCCTGTACCAGCCGGATTGTGTCATCAAGGTCATAGAAGGCCATCTCGGGCTCGATCTGCCAGAACTCCGCGAGATGACGGCTTGTGTTAGAGTTCTCGGCACGGAAAGTGGGCGCAAATGTATAGATCTTTCCGAGTGCTAGCGCGAGGAGCTCGCCCTGAAGCTGACCAGAACCTGAGAGTAGGGCAGGATGGCCAAAGAAGTCCTTCGAGTAGTCCACAGCGCCGTTCTCCAACCGGGGCAGATTCGCGAGCGGAAGTGTCGTCACCTGGAATGGAATAACACCACCCTCGCACTCCGCTGTAGAGATGACTGGAGGATGCACATAGAAGAAGCCCTGCAACTCGAAAAAATCGTGGATTATCTTTGCGACACGAGAGCGAATCCTGAAGACGCTCGCGAAGGTCGAGGTCCTGGCTCGAAGATGCGCATTCTCGCGTAGATACTCGTAGGACATTTCCTTCTTCTGGAGTGGGTAAGTTTCGGCCTCGGAGGTTCCCAATACCGTGATCTTGGAGGCGACGATCTCGAAGGTCTGCCCCTTTCCTTTCGAGACAACGAGATCGCCTTCGCACTCTAGGGAGGCGCCCATGGTTAGGCTCTTGACGGCGGACTCGTAGTTCTCGAGCTTGGAGTCGGCGATGATCTGGATAGACCTGCTCGATGATCCGTCGTTAAGCTCAAGAAACGAGAAGCTCTTGGTATCACGGCGAGTCCGGAGCCAGCCGCCGACTACAACTGAACCGAGCGGGATGCGGTTCGCTACTATGTCTGAAATCACCGTCAGGCGATGCTTTTTCATTATCATAGTATTACCCTTCTATTAAGATAAACTAGCACTTTTGTTGATACTTCACGATACATGGCATTGATTCCTTTGTCAAGCTACCGCATTGCCTCAAAATAAAACCTCGCCCAAAGGGTACACTTACCCAGAGGGGTAAAACATATGGAGAAGACCATATGTTTGGCTTGTAGTGATAGATGTTTCTGTGTAGCGTATAATTCGACTAATTATGCGTCATTATATATCCCGGATGATCATTGCAGTAAAGAGGAATATTATCGCCCGCAGTTGAAATAGCATCATAAACATTGCAGAAAATTTGTAAATGAGAATAAGAACATTATGTTGACGTAAATATAATAGAACCCGATAATCATATATTATCGGGGATGGAGTACATAGCACTATGAGCAAGGTTCAAGCAGTAGAGAGTCGCGCAGATACAATTAAACATCTTGTTGAACGTATTGCACATGAAGCACCAAGCCTTGAATCATTAACCTATGATCAGCTTACAACACTTGCTCGAATTGTGGTTACTGAAAACCTTAAAGATGAGTTACGTGGCAAGGCTGATCTTGCACGCATTAAGTACCAAGACGAACGGCAATCATTCCTTGCTCACGCAGGGAGGATACAGAGCGATCATACCGCAAGAGCATATGCAGCAGCCCTTAGTAAACTAGAAGCATGGGCCGCCTATCAAGGACTTGTCATACCAGGAATGCAAGCAAAAGATGCTGATGATTTTGCCTATTATTTAGCCTCCGAAGGTCGGTCAAGCGCATCAGTACGACGTGACATCGCGGCAGTTTCTTCTATGTTTACATTTCTTGAGCGACGTTTCGCATGTATTCGAAATCCATTTCGAGGGACAAAGGCACGCCCTGCAAACCTTAAGAAGAAGCCTGTAAGATTTCCTACTGACCAAGAACTTGCGTTTATTTTTAGTGCGTTGGCCCTTGATATTCGTGCAGCCGTCGCAGTTATGGTATATAGAGGGTTGCGTGTTGGCTCATTACCGTCGATTACTATTAGATCAGGAAGATTCACAGCGCGAAGCAAAGGGAAAGACATCACTGGTGAAATGCCAGAACATGTTTTAGACTATATCCGGGAAGCAGCACTTGATATACGGCAACCGTTCATCAAGTATACAGCAACAAAACTCGCGGATCGATTTCGCTACATGACAAAAAGTCTTGCTTATTCAGGGGCTATAGCGAAACCGTATTCGGTGCATGATTTACGGCACTATTACGCTGTATGTGAATATAAGAAAGATAAGGATCTACTTCGGGTAAAAAACCTACTTGGCCACGCAAGTGTTCAAGTAACAGAGCTCTACTTACGGAATATGGGAGAATTATGAACCTATTTGACGAAATACAGAACTACATAGAGGACTATGACATTACCCAGGACGAACTCTCGGCGGCCGCTGAGTATGTCCACAATCACATGGATGAAATCCCCCTACAAGCCAAAGAGGGCTTGTTGAAGCTTATCAACAACGAAAAACACAAAACAACACTGCATTTACGGTGATAAAATGGATCCAAATAGTACAGTGAATTGGATGGCCTCAGTCGGATTTTGGATAGCAAGTATTACTGGTGCTTTAACCATAGCACATATAGTATATACATTTATAGCAACAATAAACAAGAATAAATTAAAATTATTTGTAACTGTAAAATTAAGATCGGAAGAGCACACGTCTGAACTCCAGTCACCGAATACGATC
>CALBTS010000454.1 GCA_937968035.1 uncultured Methanomethylovorans sp. | reverse complement strand
CACCGAGATCTACACTCTTTCCCTACACGACGCTCTTCCGATCTTGTTGACGACAATTGCTTGGGGATTGAACAAGACAGTAACATATGCTCTTGAAGGTTCTATTTTTGTTGGTGGTTCTGCCGTTCAGTGGTTACGTGATGGGATGAAACTAATTAAGAAGTCACAAGAAACTGAAGGGTATGCGAAGAGTATCCAAAGTTCTTTGGGGGTGTATTTTGTCCCAGCCTTTGTTGGCTTAGGAACCCCTTATTGGGATAAAGATGCACGAGGTGCTATTTTTGGAATTACTCGAGGTACAACGCGAGAGCATATCATTCGGGCAACCTTAGAAGCCATAGCGTTTCAATCCAAAGATGTTATTTCTTTAATGCAGGAAGAAGCCAATATTAAACTAACTCGGTTACGTGTGGATGGAGGAGCATCGAACAATGATTTCCTGATGCAATTCCAGTCTGACTTATTAAATACTTATATTGATAAACCAATTACCAGTGAGACAACCGCATTAGGAGTCTGTTATTTAGCAGGGTTAGCGATTGATTTCTTTACCTTAGACCAAATCAAAAGTCTCTGGGGCGTGGATAAGGTCTATAAGCCTCAAATGACCGACTCGATGCGTACAACGATTTATCAAGGCTGGCAAAAAGCGGTGAAGGCATGTATGACGTTTCATCATCAAGGGTCATCTCAATGATTACCCTGTTAACGAATCAACAAGTTACCTTACTCGTTGTCCTGTTGTTGTTTGTGCTAAGTATCGTCATTTGGGCCATGACTATGGTTTCTGTGATTCGGAAAGAATACGCTCAAGTGGTTGCACAACTTGCTTTGGTTCAAGCAGCAATGTTTACTTGTAAAGCGGCCACAGAAGTGATGATGAAACATTTTGAGAGGTCACAAGATCAGAACGGATTTCACCATGATTGCTGGAAGGTTGGAAGGGATCAAACTTTAAATGCGGAGCAATTAATCTCATTGAATGAAGAGTTACTTCATGTCCTTGCTTTCATTGATGAAAACATGTTAGATTCGAAGGCAGAAGAAACAATTATCTTCCGTAATGATCGAGAACACTTACAGGCAAACATCCGTATGTTTCAAGCCTTAGCTGGCAAATTTAATACCAAATTGGTTCGATTCCCTTCGATTTTAATTGCCAATGCCCAAGATATTGACCCATTTCCTACATTTCCAAAATAATCAGGATGAAAAAGAACGAAACTTTACCAAATTCGTTCT
>CALBTS010000453.1 GCA_937968035.1 uncultured Methanomethylovorans sp. | reverse complement strand
ACAGCCCAGATTGTCAGATAAGGACCCTAAATTACATCTTAGTGGGAAAGGAAGTAGGATTTCTCAGACAGCTAGGAGGTTGGCTTAGAGGCAGCCATCCTTTAAAAAATGCGTAAAAGCTTACTAGTCAAGAGATTCCGCGCTGAAGATT
This sequence comes from uncultured Methanomethylovorans sp., assembly GCA_937968035.1. Classification (GTDB taxonomy): domain Archaea; phylum Halobacteriota; class Methanosarcinia; order Methanosarcinales; family Methanosarcinaceae; genus Methanomethylovorans. The sequence goes on along the minus strand of CALBTS010000453.1, from coordinate 1,670 downwards.
TAACGGGGCTGAAGATGTATTCCGAAGCTGCAAATTTATCTATCATTCATTGATTGATGAGTGGTAGGGGAGCGTTCTATACATGATCAACTTAGCAGTTGATACATCGCGGTGAAGGTGGCCCGTAAGGAGCTGCTGGAGCGTATAGAAGTGAGAATGCCGGGATGAGTAACGTAAAGCAGGTGAAAACCCTGCTCGCCGAATGTCTAAGGTTTCCATGGCTATGGCAGTCAACCATGGGTTAGTCGGTCCTAAGGAGAGGTCGAAAGGCGTATCCGATGGACAACAGGTCAATATTCCTGTACCGCTAATATTTGCGATGGAGATAATAGATTGTGATAGCAAGCCCCTCATTGGTTTGGGGTGTAAGCAACAAGGTAGTTTTCTTAGGTAAATCCGGGAAAATGTTTCTGCACTTGTGCAGATGTAGACGAGTTGTTATACAAAGGTGACCCTCGGGAATCCGATTTGTTTTAGTAATCTATCTGGAAAAACTTCTAGCGTGTTTACTTCGGTAAACACAATTATATTGGCGACCGTACCGCAAACCGACACTGGTGGACTGGTGTAAAAGCACCAAGGCGTACGAGTGATGCGTCGTTAAGGAACTCGGCAAATTAACCCCGTAAGTTCGCGAGAAGGGGGGCCTTCCGTCATGATATTCATTTATGGTGGCGATGAAGGCGGCACAGAATAGGGAGGAGCGACTAGTTACCAAAACTACAGGAGCTTGCAAACTCGTAAGAGGATGTATAAGTTCTGACGTCTGCCCAATGCCAGAAGGTTAAGGAAGCTTGTTAATCGTCTACTGGATGCTCTTCGGAGCTCTGGTGGTGATGAAGCGGGTGACCGAAGCCCTGGTCAATGGCGGCTGTAACTATGAACCAATATCGATTGATATCGATATATTGTAGTTGTAAAATTAGGCTAAATGCTGGAATATCTGAGTATATTAAAGTACTAGTGATAAAAATATCACAGTGAAAATCTTTAATTGCAGACAATCAGCAGGAAAGACTTTAATTTCTTTGAAACTCGCAATGATAAATGACCTAGATGCTAATTACATATTAGGTTTTGTAGATGGTGAAGGAAGTTTCAACATTTCTTTTATAGTTCGTGAGGATTATAAAAGTAAGATTAAAGTATCCCCAAGCTTCAATATCTCTCAAAAAGAGATAAAGATTCTTGAATGGATACAATCTAAATTTAAATGTGGAACTATTCGGAAGAGATTAGATGGAGTATTTTATTATGAAGTACAAGATTTAGAATCTCTTAGAAAAATTATCTTACCATTTTTTACTAAACATCATTTGAAGACAAAGAAGTTTGCGACATTTATAATATTTTCCCAAATAGTTAATCTTATTTCAGAGGGTAAACATCTTACCAAAGAGGGTTTACTAGATATATATGACTTAAGAGAGAAAATAGTTGTTGGTCGTAAAAGAAAATACTCTCGATGTGAAATCGAGAATAGATTAAAGAATCCTCAGAGACTACACGCCTGACAGATAGTGATATCTGATGATATAGTCCGATCTATATGGCGACATATAGAGTTATATAGAAATATATATCCACTTTGTATATTACAAAGTAGTAACAATAATGAACGGTCCTAAGGTAGCGTAATACCTCGTCACTTAATTAGTGACTTGCATGAA
>CALBTS010000452.1 GCA_937968035.1 uncultured Methanomethylovorans sp. | reverse complement strand
CATCCCCTCCCAAATGGTCGGGGCACGCAAACGTAATATACCGCCAAACGTTAGCCACAAAATTTACGTTACGTTATGCATAGAGTAATAAATATTGGCTTCCTCACTACCGTAATTCTCTTGTATTTCGGTTGCAATAACAGTGATAATAAGTCCATCCAAAATGGAACTACATCGGATATCTTTAATGGTCAAACAACCCCAATTGGGGAAGCGTCAGTTGTATGTGGTGTCATAAAGAACCTTGATGTATACCCTCAAATTAAAAATGTAACGCTTGAAATGCCTGATTTTAAGGGCTTTGAGAACAGTCACACAACATTGATATCTCCTGATGGGACATTCTATTTTAGAATATATCCGATCACAACAAGAGAAATTTCTTTAAATCCCGTAGTAAATACAGTAATTGTTCATCCCGGAGATAGCATCTATATAGAGAAAGACTTTAAAGACATTACCAATGTAAGATATTCTGGTGATGCCAGCTCATTAAACCACAATGCTCATGAATTCTTGGGAGGATATTATTTGGGAAGATACCGTATTAGTCACACATCAACTCCTGAAGAATTTAAATCCTACTGTGTTGATTATAGAAATGAAGCCAAAGAAAAACTAAATGATTTTATTGCAAACCACAAAACGGATAATGAATTTAGAAAGTGGGCAAACACTAAAATAGATATAGACTACTACATTGCTCTGCTACAATTCAGATTGGTTTATAAACAGCAAGATGACTCTTCAGCGGCAACAAGTAAAGACTACTATGACTTCATAAATAGCCTGGAAATGAAATTCAACAAATCCGTGATATGTACGAATTATTTCAGGCTGATTGAGACATATTATAATTACTATTTGGCACCTACAATTATTCATAAATACAAAGGGGAGCCAACAAGAAATCATACACGTGATTCATTGTTTATTGAAGAAATTTCCAGGATCTCAAATAACAACCTGTTTAATCAGTTTGTTACAAGTTATTTTTTTAACGGACTACTTAACATACATGAAACTGACTTATTTGAAGAAAACATTGTTGCTCTAAATAAGATAATTAAAGATCCTTTTCTATTAAGTACACTATCTGAGAGGTATAAATACATTAAGGATTTTACAACTAATCCATCAGGACTATCCAACGTTATGCTTGGTAAGACAGAATTACCTACAGGAACTAACGAATTTGATTTGAATTTTGGAATCAGAAGAGAGCTTATAAGTAAATTAATACATGAAAATCAAAAGAAAGTTATTTATATAGATTTTTGGGCTGAATGGTGTCCACCTTGTATTCCTGAGTTAATCGAATCAAAAAAGCTTATAGAAAGATTTCAAGGGAAGGATATTGAGTTTGTCTATATATGTTTTTCTGATAGTACCTCAGCCAAACAAATAATAAAAGAGCGCGACATTCCGGGTACTCATTTTTACCTTAATCCTGCTGAAAATAATTTTTATCAGAATAACTTCGGATTTCAGGCTTTACCTCATTATGTGCTGATTGATAAGACCGGAACCATAGTAGACTTTGGGACACTAATCAGACCAAGTTATCCTGGGACAATTGAAAAAATTGACAAACTGTTGAATGAATAAAAAATTCTGTGGCTAACAGGTCGGTATATGTCATTGGCGCTCCGCACCGCGAGAAATTTCTGGCTAAAGAAGAACGTTAAGTGGTCAGCGGTGCGGCCTGCCCCGGCTCCCGCCGGGGGCTCCCTCTTGGTGTCACGGTTTTTGCCAACGCGAGAATAAAGTAATAACCATCATAACCCTGAATCGCACCACGAGTGCAAAAACACGCGCCAC
>CALBTS010000451.1 GCA_937968035.1 uncultured Methanomethylovorans sp. | reverse complement strand
CGAGGTCGTATTCGGTGACTGGAGTTCAGACGTGTGCTCTTCCGATCTCAATCTGTTCCTCTAGAATACGCACAAAACCCTCTGCATTATCTGTATTACGCAGGAGTGCTAAATCCTGCTCCATACGACTTTCAGAGGAACCTGTATAACGCCCAGTTAAGGAAGCCATGAAAAACCATCTAGCAACTGTCTCTCGCAATTTGTACAGATCGACCTTAAAGTCGCGTTTCCCAATAAGCCAAAGAGAATAAGTATAAACAATGGTCATTTGCGATGAGATAAACTGAGAGCTAGTATATCCCGCTCTCCTAAGAACCTTAAAGAACTCGTGCCAATTCTGGAGGTTAAGCACAAGAATCTGGTTTTTTCTAAGGATATCAAACTGCTTTTCCCTTTGCTCTTCAGAAAACTGCTTTGTCTGCAGGTCTTTGCCCCGCAGAAGTGAATATACATGTTCCAGGCGTGCACGTCGAAACCCCAGTGCAACGTTGACCCTAAGTAATTGATCTGGACTTGGGAGGAGATAATGGTTGAACGGAGTAGTTTGGTTTCTAACAGGCGGTCTTTTTGCTTGCCAACAGAAATCCTCCAATTCTTTACGACCTTCGTCCCAAAAGACAGACATTAAGGTAAGAATGAAATCTGCCTGATTTAGCGGTGTGCCCTTGCTGTTTATTCGGACAAAGATCTCCGCAACGCTATCTTCGTTCACTGAATATGATATCTCAAGCGCTGTGAGTGGATAATCCTTGAGTTGTTCAAGGCGCTCAATAGCAGAAGCAATTTTATCCTCTGCTTCTTGAGTGATTTGGCATCGTGTCTTCAATTTATCCAAAAAATCATCGATGAATCTGCGATTGCTCGCACCTGGTTGCCATACCACACTCACATCGGGAATCCACTCAGCATCTTTTTCGATTGCGGAATTCAGTACTTCAAATCTTTCTTCAATAGGATTAAATGAGATTCGAATCCGTTCTGGGTGGAATTCCCTGTTTTTTACTACACTTGCCGTGATGACTGCATATAATGAAGTGAGACGTTGCTGTCCATCCACGATCAGCAAACGAGGGACTTTCTGCTTTTCATCTACTCCAATGGTACGGTGTGCATCCGAATAACCATTTTCCCAGAATAATAGGTATCCAATAGGAAAGCCCCTATACATCGAATCGAAGAGATCACGGACTTTTGTTCGTGGCCAAACAAATGGGCGTTGAATATCTGGCAAGCCAATTTCGCCCATTTTCAAGTCCTCAATGAGTTTCTTAAGTGTGTAATCTACCTTCTTGAACAGCACATCAGCCATTTTAACCTGTCACTCCCTTGAACATGGCTTCTTTGAAGATAGGATCAAGTGAATGTGCACCAAGTATATACGAATCATTGTTGACCAGGATTTCGTCAGCATCCTCTATCATATTCTGGTTTTCGACAAACGTGGCATCTCGCTCATAGTTACTTTTTACCCATCCTAGCGTTTCACGCCAGATTACCACCATTTTTCGGTTTTCACGAGTTACTCCACGATAAACTAGATAACGCCGTTCCTCGTCAAAATATGCTCTCCGAGATTGTACTGTCAATCCGATCAGATAATTGAAAGTTTCTGGCAAGTCAACTGTTTGTTCGCGAGTCCCTCCGTCACGGTACATACGAAGCTTATATGAAAAAGGAGACTGCAGCTTCTCCACATTCAGAAGAGTTTCACTCTTGCGTGTCTCCCAACTGAGCATGTAGTGGAGAAGATACTCGTCTTTGAAGAGGCTTAGGGCTTGCTGACCCGTTTCAATGTCAAAATTGATGTTGCTAAGAGCGTCCTCATAGCTTTCCAATTGAATGTATTTGAAGGCACCACCACCTTTCCACTCAGATTGTTTAGAAATACCGCTCTGCTCACCATACAACACTCTCTTCATACGCCTCAGCGGTTTTTCTCGGAAATAGCTTTCACAATCGATACCAATATACTTGCGTCCAAGCTTAGCAGCTACGGCAGTTGTAGTACCTGAACCGAGAAAAAAATCGAGAACAATGCTTGACTTGTCCGATCCCCAATGAATTAGTCTAGACAAAAGTTGTTCAGGTTTTTTGCCTCTGGATAGAGTCACACCACCCTCGTTAGCAAGATCTGCCTTGGGAATTTCTGCGTGCGGCCATTGATCAGTGATTTTATTTAGCTTCAAGATTTTGTTGTTTTCGAGGCGGGCACTATCACGGAGCCACACGAAAATCTGCCGGTTGTAATAGAAAGTGGTTATCCGTTGTCCAGCGTACCTTCCACGAGACACTAGATAGTCAGCCGAATATAAGCCATCACCACATCGTGACAGAATCTCATGTTGAAAGGAATTCTCTCTCTGAATACTAGTCAGCCTGAATACCGAGTCAAAGTGTTCTGAATACTCAGCGAGTATCTCGTCTTGCCGCCTTTCAAAATCACGAAG
>CALBTS010000450.1 GCA_937968035.1 uncultured Methanomethylovorans sp. | reverse complement strand
TACAATTGGCAACCAAGACGGCAGAAGATCAAAAAGAGCATTTTACAGGACCTGTTGAAAACGATGTATATCAATTCTCTGCCTTGCCGTGGATCACATTTACGCATGTTTCGCACACGGATTTCGGAGACAGGGAAAAAGCGCAGCCCATATTCGACTGGGGTAAATATCATGAAAAAGAAGGAAAATTAATGATGCCGTTCGCAGTCCAAGTCCATCATGCGTTTGTTGACGGTATCCATATTGGCAAACTTGCGGACAAGCTACAGAGATACCTGGATGAAGCGTAGATCATAAGGATAATGTATGCGTCACCATTTATATTGCTCTCTCAATCTGATTTTTAATTTGTCTAATTGTCTAATTCTTTTGGAGATTAAATCAGAAACATCTTTTTCAAATTCGTAAACGACTAAAGTTGGAATAATAGGTATGCTGATTTTTAATTTTTGTTCAGTTGATTTTGACTTATCTGAGATATTCACCAACACCTCATTTATCTGATTATTGAGCTCAGGTATCTCATTTTTAACCATCTCTAAACTCTCAATAATAAAATCCAAAGCAGCATTCGAATTTGCTAATTCATCAATTTTTAAATCAATGTTATCTATTTTTCTATCAATATAGTCTAATTTCTCATCTATGTTGATTTTAATTATTAGTGGAACTATTAAGGAAATTATAGAATAATGCTTTGTTATATCTTTAGTAAGTTCAATTTCTTTAATTTTTTCAAATATATCAGGATTTACTATTTTTCCTCGGTGTAATTAAGCTCCTAACTATTAGTTAGTAACTAACCAAAAGTTATAATATAACCATAAGTTAATATCTGGTGAAACTGATTGCCTCCGGGCAGAATCCTATACAATTGACGGAGTAAGTGACATGAAAATAGAATCTGTGAAATTGGTTTATTTTTCACCTACCGGAACAACAAAAGCGGTTGTTCAGGCCATTGCGCATGGTATTGGTCCAGACACCGTTGAATTGATCGATATTACCGGACCAGCTGCAAGAAAACAACCATTAATGACCTCGGAAAATGAACTGCTTATAGTTGGAGTTCCGGTTTATATGGGGAGAGTGCCGGCACTATTAAATGAATGGCTCCATGCTATCCAGGCTCATAATAACCCCACGGTCTGTGTTGTTGTATATGGCAATCGTGTATATGACGATGCACTACTGGAACTGAGGAACATTGTAATGAAGTGCGGGTGTATTCCCATCGCCTGTGCAGCATATATCGGGGAACATTCTTTCTCGAATTCCGAAACACCAACGGCACAAGGACGCCCGGATGAAGATGATCTGATCCATGCAGAAGTGTTCGGACAGAAAATACGTGAAAAACTAGTATCTGTTCAATCGATGTCCCAGATCTCTGATGTGCATGTGCCTGGCACCTATCCTTATGGAGGAGTTACAAAATTATGGACCGTTGATTTTATCGATGTCAGTGATGAGTGTTCACAGTGTGGGATATGTGCAGTGAAATGTCCTGTTGGTGCTGTTGATCCACAAAATTTCCGTATGATCGATACGGAAAAATGTATTACCTGCTGTGCGTGTATCAAAAACTGCCCGCAAAGTGCCAGATCGATGAAACCTGGGATGGTCAAAGACGCATCAGTACGTCTCCATACGCTCTATAGCCAGCGAAGGGAGCCCGAATTTTTTATCTGATGAAGGAGTCATTGAATAAATGTGCGTTAGATGAAGTGGAACTATGGGAACAGCCGATAGAAGACAACGAGAAAAGGAACAACGAAAGAACCAGATCATCGATGCGGCAGAGCGTCTCTTTTTTTCCCGGAGTTATGAAGATGTCTCCATGGATGAGATCGCCCGCGAGGTCGAACTGAATAAGGCTACCATTTATCTGTATTTTAAAAATAAAGAAACACTTTTCGCAACCATCGTACTACGTGGTATCGGGATCCTTAAAGAAAAATATACGGAATGCATGGAGAAACAAGCGCCGGGTATTGTCAAGGTAGCCCTGATGGGAGAGGCCTATTACCAGTTTTCACAGGAATATCCCGATTATCTTCGCATGATCCATTTTTACGGTTCTGAGCGTTTTTCCAAAGAGAACCCGTGTACCGCAGAGATCGGTAAAGGGTATGGTACCTGCCGTCTGATACTGCGGGATGCGATAAAGGAGGGTATCGATGACGGCACGATCCGGGACGATCTCGATCCATTCCTGACCTCGATGTACCTTATGATCTCCTTCATGGGTATCCTGTCAATGGAAAATAAATGGAAACTGGTGATCGAGGCGGAGGGGTTCAGCTACAAGCAGTTTGCCAGTGAGTTTTTCCGGTTCATCACTCCTGCTATATCTTCCGCTGGGATGTCTCACAAAATGGATCTCAAGGACCTCGCCTCATTAGAATCGTTTTTAACAGAGCCTGTGGCATCTGAGGAGAAAAAGA
>CALBTS010000449.1 GCA_937968035.1 uncultured Methanomethylovorans sp. | reverse complement strand
AACTTTATTGGTGGTGGTGTAAACGCTATTACAAAATCCGGTACAAATACCTTCAAAGGCAGTGCCTATGCCTTTCACAGAAATGAAAACATGCGCGGTGATGCTGTATACGGCCAGCAAATCACGGGTGCGCGTGCTATAGACCGCAATACATTATATGGTTTTACTCTGGGCGGACCAATTATCAAGAACAAATTGTTCCTCTTTGTAAACGGCGAAATGGCTAAAACACCAACCATTGTCAATCGCTGGAGAGCTTCAACTGACGGTGTCGCCGATGCCGACAATTATATTTCCCGCACAACAGTAAGCGATCTTCAGGCAGTTTCTGATTATGTCAGAAGCAAGTATGGATATGAGACGGGATCGTTTACAGATTTCCCTGCAGATGAAAACAATTACAAGCTTCTTGCGCGTCTCGATTGGAATATCACGGACAACCATCGTCTGGCCCTGCGTTATAACTACACCAAGAACCTTTTCTATAACTCGCCGAATGCGTCATCCATGGATGGAGGTACACGCATGTCTGAGGCAAGAATGTCACAGGCCTCAATGTCGTATGCAAATTCGATGTATTCGATGAACAATCTTGTTAATTCATTCTCTTTTGACCTGAACAGCCGTTTGTCTGATAACTTATCCAACCAGGTACTGGCAACATTCTCAAAACTTGACGATTTGCGCGGATCCACTTCTGATGAATTCCCATTTATTGATATTCTGAAAGACGGACAAGCCTACCTCTCCCTGGGTTATGAGCTTTTCACCTGGAACAATGCTGTTCACAACAACGTCTGGAATATTAAAGACGAACTCACTTACTATGCCGGCAATCATAAAGCTGTATTTGGAGTTGCCTACGAATATAAAATGGCAGACAATGCTTATATGCGTAACGGAACAGGATACTATCGCTACAGAAGTCTTGACGACTTCTTAAACGAAGGAACACCTGAAATTGTGAACCTGACTTATGGTTATGGCGGAGAGACCAATCCTGCAGCCCGCATAAGAACCAATAAAATCGGGGTTTACGGGCAGGATGACTGGACCGTTAATGATAATTTCAAACTTTCGTATGGGCTTCGTATAGATGGGCTTTTCTTCGATAATAATGACCTGATAACAAACCAGGCTATCTTCGAAATTGATTATAATGGTCGTAATATCAATACAGGAGAATGGCCTTCAGCCAATATTATATTCTCTCCCCGCATAGGTTTTGCGTGGGATGCATTAGGCGACAAGAGCCTGAAAGTTCGTGGAGGTACCGGTCTTTTCTCGGGTAATTTACCACTGGTATTCTTCACCAATATGCCTACCAACGGCGGAATGGTACAGTATCAGGCTCAGATAAATGCAGCAAACGCAGCAAGGAACGGGTTCTCAATGGATGAATTTGCCGGCGGTCTTGTAACTGATGCCAACGGAGATGCCAACATTGCTGCACTTTATGATAAGTTAATATCATTGGGATATCCTTCAACTATTTCTCCTGAAGACGGAACAGTTCCTTCTGCAATTGCGGCTGTAGATCCAAAATTCAAAATGCCCCAGGTATGGAAAACTTCACTTGCCGTTGATTATGCATTCAAGACATCATTCCCGTTCTCTGTCACGGTAGAAGGAATTTACAACAAAACAATCAACGGTGTTACCATTTCTGACTGGAGTATTCCGGATGTTGGTGGTTTCGCCCGTTTCAACGGTGTTGACAATCGTCCGATTTATCCTGCCGGTTATCGTACCGCCACAAAGGCTTTTGTACTGGAAAACACAAGTATGGGTTATGGCTGGTCAGGCAACATTACCTTCGATGCCAAACCGGCAAAATGGCTCAGTCTTATGGCTGCCTATACACACATAGTTGCAAAGGATGTAACAGGGATGCCGGGATCCAATGCAGAATCTGCATTTACATACGTTCCAACAGTAGAAGGTCCTAACTACATCAGGCTGCACAATTCCCAGTACACCGAACCCAACCGGTTTGTGGCAGCGATTACTGCCAACGACAACAGCGGTAACCGCTACAGCATCATCTATGAAGGATGGCGCGGTGGAGCCAACTACTCATATATGACGGTTAACGATATCAACAGTGACGGTTACAACTACGATGCAATCTATGTCCCGACTGATGATGAAGTGGCAAACAATGAGTTCCGCTTTGTTTCAGCAGACGATCGCACCCGTTTTATGGACTATGTGCATGCCAATGATTATTTAAAAAATCAACAAGGCAAATATGCAGAAGCCTATAGCGTTTACTCTCCCTGGGTACATCGCGTCGACTTAAGCTACAAGCACGATTTTGTACTGAGATCAGGCAAAGACACACATAAGCTGCAACTTAGCCTTGATATCAAAAACCTGATGAACTTCTTCAATTCTGACTGGGGCGTCGCCAAATATCTGAATCCGGCAATCGGTTCGGAAGCCCGTATCCTCAAATATGAAGGTGTGGATGCTGATGGTGTGGCTACATTCTCCACACCCTCTTCAATCAATGGTGACACCAAAACATTCACGCCAAGCTACTCATTGGGTCAGTGCTGGTATGCATTGATCGGCGTTAAATATATTTTCAACTAACATAAAGTACAGGAAATATGAAATTGAAATACTTTTTCCCATTATTTATCGTGGCGGCTGCCCTTATGGTAAGCTGTGACGAGGAATTCTCTGCGACATTGCTTGATGAGATTCAGGTATCGTCGTCATACGTGGCTATCCCGGTAGCGGGTGGTTCAACATCCATTACAGTAACAGCTACTGATAGCTGGACATTACAGAACAGTATATCATGGCTGACTGTCTCTTCAACCTCTGGCAGTGCCGGTGAATCAACACTTACGTTTTCAGCTTCATCTACCCTGGATGGTCGCAAGGGAGAGGTAAAAATCCAGTGCGGAGACGTAACTCAGAGAATAAACGTAATCCAGGGCCTGGCAACAGTTGCACCTGCCACCTGTGCGGAAGTAATTGCCGGACCAGACAGCAAGACCTATCTGGTAACCGGGGTTTGTACGGCAA
>CALBTS010000448.1 GCA_937968035.1 uncultured Methanomethylovorans sp. | reverse complement strand
GGCATAATGGCCCAGTGCGGATCTTTAGAGAGAACAGTGGATAAATAAAATAATGAACTTGATCCGTGAGGAACTGTGCATCGGCATGTTCATGTCACTTAGCAAGGAACTTTGACGTCCAGGTGGATATCGTAGAAGTTGTTCGCTGGAACGGTTATACTGCACTCAGTTCCTGTGCAGGTTTTCTTTCACGTCAGCAAAAGCTACGCCGTTCTTAAGGTTGATGGTGATCGTCACTTTACCGTTAACAGGTGCCCAGAAAGTGGCAGTCCCTACATCTATGGTTTGGCCGGCATAAATCTTAAAGGTCCTCTTTGTACAATCATTTTCCGGGAAGGACGTCCTTAATGGTCAGCCTGCGGCTTGCCGTGAACATCGTATCCTTCCTGCGGAGGTTCATTCACATGACCTGCATGGAGCTTGTGACCCTGCAGCGTGATGACTCGACGCGCAGTGAAATCATCGGCATACTATAATAAATATATATAAATTTATGTAAATTATAGTTTATTGATTGCGTTAATTGTGAAGTCCATACAATATATATATCTGGCCATTAGCATCTGTCACCAAAGGGTGTTTTTATGAAAAACCAGAAAAAAATGTTACTGATGATACTACTGATAATGCTTTCCCTGACGGTGCCTGCAGGTGCAACGCAGGAAAAAGAAGAGAAGGTCCCCGTTCTGATCAATTTCAAGGACAAGACTGATACAGAGCTTGTAAAAGCCCATGGTGGGAACGTGAAGTACGAATATACCATCATCCCTGCTGTGGCTGCAGAGCTGCCCCCGCGGGCTATCGATGCCCTGTCGAAGAACCCGAAGATCGCTTTCATAGAACCTGATGGCCAGGCCCAGATCCTTGCCGATGAGATCCCCTGGGGTATTGCCAGGATAGATGCAACAGGAGCCCATTCCATAGGTGTCACCGGCAGCGGCATCAGGGTCGCGGTTCTGGATACGGGTATTGATTACAATCATCCTGACCTTAAGGCGAATTACCTGGGAGGATATGATTTTGTCAATGCTGACAACGACCCCATGGATGACCACAGCCATGGTACCCATGTAGCCGGGACTGTTGCTGCCCTTAGCAATGACATAGGCGTACTGGGAGCCGCCCCCCAGGCGGGGCTGTATGCCGTGAAGGTCGCCGACAGCTCAGGATACTGTTCATATAGCAATATCATAGCTGGCATTAACTGGGCGGTAAACAACAACGCCAATGTTATTACAATGAGCATTGGTGGTACATCTTCCTCTTCCACGCTCCAGAGCGCCTGTAACAATGCCTACAGCAAGGGCGTGGTACTGGTGGGAGCAGCCGGCAATTCCGGCGGTGCTGTGATCTATCCCGCAGCCTACGATTCCGTGATAGCTGTGTCTGCAACAGATTCGACCAATACAAAGACCTCGTGGTCATGCTATGGCCCACAGGTGGAATTTGCAGCACCCGGCGTTAGTATAAAATCCACCATGCCTGGCGGCCTGTATGGTTACAAGAGCGGTACAAGCATGGCAACACCGCACGTTACAGGTGCTGTAGCCTTACTGATGAGCACGGATATTGCAGATACTGTCCATGATGCCAACAAGAACGGCAAGTGGGACCCTGCAGAGGTCCGCTCGAGGATGCAGAGCACGGCAACCGACCTGGGTGCCAGCGGCAGGGATGATTACTACGGATATGGCCTTGTGAATGCCTATGCAGCGGTCAGTGGCCTTAACAGCGTACCAGTGACCGATCCTGAGGTCTCACCTGCAGATACAACACCACCTGCATCAGTTACTGACCTGAGAGAAACTGGTACAGGAACACAATGGATCAAATGGGAATGGACAAATCCAGGTGATGCGGACTTCGGTCACGTGATGATATATATTGATTCGGTGTTCCTGACCAACACATCCCAGAACTCCTATAACCTTACCGGCCTGGAACAGGGAACAGTGCATACCATTGGCACCAGAACAGTGGATACCAGCGGTAACATTAATCCGACATTGATAAATGATTCGGCAACAACCGACACACTTTCAGAATCAACTGACCCTGTGGTCACACCTCCTGAGCCATCGACACCTGTTGTGATGTATATAGGCGAGCTGAGCCTAGAGCAACAGTCCAAAGTAGCCGGAAAGAACACCTTTGGATGGGCTGTGGCCACCTTAAAGGTAGTTGATGCTAGCGGTAATGTAGTTCTCGGAGCAAATGTCGCAGGAAGCTGGAGCGGCCTGACAGCAGCATCTGTCTCAGGGACCACTGATGCAAATGGTGTTGTGGTGTTCACATCCGCACAGGTGAAAAAACCTATGGAGACGCTGACATTCACGGTCACGGGCATCACATGTGATGGATACACATACGACCCAACGCAGAATGCGTGCTCTTCAAAAAGCGTGACGTTCTGAACACAAGACATCTTCAGACCGTATCCTGCTTTGTCGGGATACGATGATCTTTTTTATATTCCAGAAGAGAAAGGCTGCCTTTAATCGTGTTTTTAAGTATTCTCGTCTTCCTGGCATTTCCGGCAAATACCGTTTATATTCAGACCAGATGCGCTTACGATAAAATGTGCATCATCGGAAATATTACAAATCAATTCCGATAGGAGAGGATCTTCCCAATCAGTTATGTCACCACATTTCACACAGATCAGATGTGCATGAGTTGCCATATTAGGATCAAATCTCGCCTGGCCGTCAGGCAGATTCAACTCCTGCAGCAAACCAACTTCCTTCAGGACCTTGAGGGTGGCATAGATCGTTGCAAGGCTCACAGTCGGATGTGTCTTCCTGATCTCCTGGTAGATCCTCTTAGCTGTCGGATGCTCGCTATTATTGAGCACATATTTAGCGATGGATATCCTCTGGGGAGTGACTTTTAAACTGTTCTCCCTGAAGGCATTTATTATCCTTTTATCAATATATTGTTGATCTGTCATAATTGTTATTAATTAGTAATTGTTCTTATATAGGAATGTTTTCATAAGATCGGAAGAGCACACGTCTGAACTCCAGTCACCGAATACGAT
>CALBTS010000447.1 GCA_937968035.1 uncultured Methanomethylovorans sp. | reverse complement strand
CCACCGAGATCTACACTCTTTCCCTACACGACGCTCTTCCGATCTGATTTGTTGAGTGGGACAGGGATTGGTTTTTAGCCACAAATACAAAACCTGGCCCATATGATGAAATGAAGGATGGTTGGGTAGTAAGGAGAACTTGCCCCTATTTAAAACTTACAACGCCATTAAGAATTATTTATTAATTTATATTATGTATACAATACCGCAAAGAGCACTAAGGTCTACATAAAAGTTTTAGTCATGAGACAAATCATGATAAAGTTAAAAACTATCCTTAGTGCACTTTGCGGTTGATTCTAATTTGCATTATCAATTCAAATCAAATAGCCCTCATGAAAACAACCCTGTTTGAAATAGGAATAGTCCTGATCCTTCTACTTCTTACTGGCCCCAAAATCAATGGGAATGATACTTTAAAATACGATGTTTCAATTAACTATTATATTGATCTATCAGACACCTATGGAAACGGTAAATTATTAACAGGAGAATTTTCAGTTACAAAAGAATGGTATGGTATAGAAATATCATTTGGTCATTTTCAATCACAAGCAGTTTTTGTTTATCAGGTTTATGCCGAGGACCTAGAGATGGAAATTAATATTCCCTTTGATGAGATGGCTATAATGCAACTAGGAAGTCTGTCAGCTAAAGTTAAACCAGTGCAAGGTAAAAAAATCACTACTGATTTAATTATAGGACTCACCCTGGGTGAGGCAAAGAATTCCAGATTTAATAGTGTACAATACAGTTATTCAACAATTGACAATAAGTTTAACTACCTCTATAAAGATTATAAACTAGTAACAGAAACACATTTGGGGTATCATCTAGGGGTTAACATTTCTTTCTTTCCAATAAGGAAAATTGGAGTCCAATTAAATTCACGAATACTTCAGTTGAACCACGGTGGAACTTTCTTTTTTCTTGGAGGAGGTACTTGTTTTCGTTTTTAATTTAAAGAGTCATGAGATACATTCCAATTTCATTATTGATCCTGTGTCTGACATGTTCAGGTACTTCAGCACAGGAAAAGAAATTCACCGTAAGATCGGGGGCAGGCTATTATGCCGATGCGATGAGCATGTACAACGGACCCATAATGTGGCTCGAAGGAGGGTACAGACTAAATACGGGCTTTTATCTTAACGGCCGCGTATCGCTTTCGACTGTCGACTGGATAATGAGCGGTGGATTTTACGAGGGATACAGGACGATCCTGGTAAGGCAGATGGCTGATATTA
>CALBTS010000446.1 GCA_937968035.1 uncultured Methanomethylovorans sp. | reverse complement strand
GACGAGCAGCACCCAAATACCGGTACGCTTAGGGGGAAGGAATTCTTTTTCCATATCTGATTAGGCTAATTATACTGATTCTCAGCATCCAAGCAGAAAACCAAGAATATATTCAAGCCCAATTAAAAAGCTGCCTGAAGTTGCACAGGCAGCTTTTCCTCTGTTTACTATTAAGCTTAAATTAGCTGGCGCGGTATTTTGCGCCGCGGGGCAGGGCTTGAATGTTCATCTCCACAAATTTCTGCATTCGCCAAGTACGTTGTAGTCCATTGGCGTCTTTTCTGGAGACATTGGTAAGCTCTGTTTATCACAAGAAATAACGTTCCCTAGATCGCAGCAAAAGAACGCTCACCACAATAAAAACCAGGCCAATACCACCCAATGCCAATTTATTCAATATAAAATTTTCTATCTCTATATCTTCTCTTAAACTAAACCATAAGCCAAAAAGATAGAATCTGGGCCCCAAAATAACGTATGCGTTCCTGTGACTTATTAAACAGAATGCCCACCATAAAGTTCCAATAAGATAGCCTGCATTTATCTCTTTCAACAAAAGACTTACAAAATTAGAAATACCAACAAGGGCTAAGGTTGTAGATAAGGAAGTTAAAATCATCATTCCTAAGGATAAAGGAAGGTAAAAAAAGTGGTAGATGAGCAATAAAATGCATAGCCATACTGTCCCAACTATCAATAACACTACTAGACGACGCATATAAAGGACTGCTAAGGATGAGCGCGTGCCTAAAAGATCAAGTTGATTTTCTTCTTGCTCTCGCAATATCAATCCATTCGCTACAAACATAATTACCAAAGGAAAAATAATTTCGATCACAATGGAAATCTGGAACAGCTTTTCTGCTGGCTCAGTAGAAATGTTATCCGACAACAGTAATAACAGCCCTCCTGCTGTCAATAAAGGTAGAAGCCAAATTGCTGAAGGAGAAGCAATTTTGAATTCAATCCACAAGAACTTTAGTCTATCCCTGAGTGAGACTGCAGGTCTATTCATCATAATCTTTGCAGAGAACTGAACATCCGGCGATGCTGAGTTCATTCATGACCTCCATCATTCAAAATTCATGCCTGTTACCTGCTCAACAAACCGGGAAAATTCATCTTCCGAAGGCGATGAAATTCCATAAGTGCTCCGGTAATCGCGAACCAGTTGCCAGAATTCTGCTGGGCCAACCTGCTGCCATAGTGTATCCAACCGAATTATTAGACTGTCTACAGTGAGTGAATCAATCATAGGCAGTTCAATAAACATGGCTCTCTCCATATATCTCATGGGATCATTTACCATGCTCTGGCGCGACGCAATTTCTTCATCTACAAAATCTTGGCCTGTCAAAGGCTCTGATAGCCGAAGGGAGCTATAAGTAAGCAATGCGTTAAGAACAGCTTGATTTTCCACCCAATCTTTCTCATAATGCCATATATCAAAAACATTAGCCTGCACTCGGGGACATGCATTTGAGCTGCACCACCATGCCCGTATCATTTGTTCAGCAACCCATCGTGGATATAAAAGTTCTGGATTGGATATCAATTTTTGCGAATTAGCTGATAATTTTAAGAGGAATCTATCATCTAACCTGCGTTTTTCCGGCAAGAAATACACACCAGAAGATGAATCATAGCTGTCATAAGAGATAAGGGGAACTATCGCGATCTGGTCCATTCGCTTATTTCCAGCATCCTTTTCCTCGAGATGGGCATTAATTTCTGATAGCAATACTGAATAAGGACTATAAACTGTATTTATTTGATCTTCTGGGATACTATTTGGAGCCATAAATAATGTAACAGTAGTATCTATCTGACTGCTCTGATAGTTTTGGGAAGCAGCAAGCAGAGCTTGTGGAGGGGGTTCTGTCCACATTAGTGTTGTTCTCCCATCAGAGCTCTCGATACCATCCGCAGTATGTAGCATTGGTCCAAAATCCCCAGCCAGCTCCACTTTCAGAGTCTCTGGAACGCAATTGGGAAATGGATGCCAGTTCCCATCACGCTCTAGAAACACCGTACTCTTGTCTAAATATCCTCCTGGTGGTAAAGGTCCAATTACAAGTTTCTCGGTGCGAAATAAATTGTCATAGAGGTAACGAGGGATCCGAATGTCTCCCGAGTAATTTATGGTGAGAGATGCTGTCGTTCCAATACTTTCTGCTGGGAAGTTTAGCGTAAAGCCATCCTCAAGCAGTTCAACTTTGGTTTCTGGCGGGGTAGCTTCAACCTGTAAAACCTGGAGGCCGCTGTTCAATCCGAGAGTCAATTGCAGGAGGGTGTCAGTTATTGGCAGCTCAATAATAGCTCTTCCAGAAACTTGCTTGGAATCTTGGTCTAGTAAAACGTCTAAATTAAAAGAGTTCAATAATGCGCAATCTATTGTCTCGTTTGCAAAAGGGTCAGCGGGAGGCTCCTCAAAAGCAAAATGACTCTCCTTCTTGAAGATTGTTGCTGTACGGATTAACCCAGCCAAAAGGCCAGCGGCTAGCAAAGTAAAGATCGCTATTTGGATATAACTAATTTTTTGTTCACGCCTTGGTGCAGAAATGCGGACTATTAATAACCCCATTAATAATAGAAGCGCCGACAGTGCTAAGTAAAAAATTCGGTTAAGCAAAATCATCCCACTGTCGGGTCCATACCCAATCAGTGGCGATGCATAAGGGTCAACTATGTCAAATGCTGCGGTCCGAGTAAAGTTTTGGTTAAATATCATCACTCCACCCAAAAATAACACCATGAACAGAGTTGTCCAAAGTCCACGGCGGAAAAGAGAACCAACTAAGAAGGTTACAGCAATGATAAATAAATAAGTGGGACCAAGATTAATGAGCCACAATCTAATTTGAATGAGAATTGTTTCGAAACCATGCAAAGTACCCATTAAATAGGCAGCCAATAACCCACTGGGTAGAAGGGCGGTGATAATAGTTAATACAACCCCGAGATACTTCCCTATGAAATAAGCGGTTGTAGAAAATGAATGCGTCCAAATTAAATCGTAACCAGGCTGAATTTCACGTAAGAGCGCTGTTGACGCCAAAATGGCTACGAAAAAGGTTCCAAACGCTCCTAATCCGTCGGCTATATTAATTGCAATCCCCATTGCTGACCTTAGAGGCAGTGACCCTTGTTCAAGAAATGCCCAACCGACTAAAAAAAACAAACCAGCGATTAGCCAAGTTGTGCGTTGGCGAATCTGAATGATCCATTCTTTATAGGCAACGTTAAATAATGTTCTCAGATTGTTTTTCATCAGCATTTCCTGTGGGGATTAGCAATAGATAAGCATCTTCTATGGTAGGTGTAACTGGTTCTGATTCAAAAGGTGGTTGGCTTTCCTTGGTAAGAAACTTTATTTCTATAAGTCCCGGTTGGCTGGTAGGGCGCGAATAAACAATAGTATGGGCACTTTGCACGCTTTCGAATTGTTCTGGAGAAACCCACGCTTTCCATACCTTTCCTTGAGCAGAAGAGACTAACTTTTCAATCTCCCCTGAGAAAACAATTTTCCCTTCATTCAGTATAGTTGCTTGCCTGCAAGTGGCAGTGATGTCTTCCACGATATGGGTTGAAAGCAACACAGTCCTTTCCCTCCCTAACTCTGACAAGAGATTGCGAAATCTAACCCGTTCAGCTGGGTCAAGCCCAGCGGTAGGCTCGTCTACCAATAAAACAGGTGGATTATGCAACAAGGCTTGGGCGATTACTACCCGCTGTTTCATCCCTCCTGAAAAGGATTTCAGACGCTGATTAGCAGCTTGTGCTAACCCCACCTGATCAATAACCCGCTCAATCTGGGCATGAGGCTTACGTAAGCCGCTCAAAGTCCCCATGTAGTGCAAAAACTCCTTGGCTGTTAGACTGGGATATAAGGTATATTCCTGAGGAACATATCCGATAATTGGTCGAATTTTTTGGGGTTGTTCCAACACGCTAAACCCTTGAATTGTGGCAGAGCCCGAGGTCGGCGTAATTAAGGTAGCAAGAATGCGCATTAAAGTTGTCTTACCAGCGCCGTTGGGACCTAATAACCCAAAAACTCCCTCATTGCAATTCAGAGAAACATGGTTTAGGGCATTAATCTGTGCCCCTTTATATCGCTTTGTGATGTCCTCAACCAGAATAGACATAATTTATCTCCTTCAAAGCAGTTAGTGGAAATAAATCAGCCAACAATCAAGAATTCTTTATAAGTTCGCGCGGTATTCTGCACCGCGGCGCAAGGCTTGAATGTTCATCTCCACGAATTTTTGTAAACGTTGTGCCGTGTGGTTCTTCAGTGCTTTTTCCAAAGCTTTGATCGGCAGAATGTCCATATTAGCAAGCAAGGCACCCAGCATGACCATATTCGTGGCGCGTTCATTGCCAATTTCCCGTGCGATCTCGTTGGCAGGCAGTATCACCACCCGAATATCCGTGCGCGTGGGCTTGCGGTTGACCATGGACTCATTGACAACCAGGCAGCCACCGGGTGCAATCATATCCTCATATTTATCCAATGAAGGCAGGTTAAGCGCCAATACCGCCTTAGGGTGCTTAACGGTAGGTGAGCCAATTTCTTCATCAGAAACGACCACGGTACAGTTGGCGGTGCCGCCGCGCATCTCTGGACCGTAAGAAGGGATCCAGGTAACCTGCTTGCCTTCGTCCATGGCTGCGTA
>CALBTS010000445.1 GCA_937968035.1 uncultured Methanomethylovorans sp. | reverse complement strand
CCCTGCCGTTCTCGGTAGCATATAATTTGCCTGTAAGAGGATGAAAAGCCATGCCAACGGCATTCCTAAGGCCTGAGGCGAATACAGTACAATTGTTACCGTCCAGATCACAGCGTGTTATGGCTGCTCTTCTGGCATCCGTCTCGTAACACACATTACATGACGAACCCACGCTCATGTACAGGCTCCCATTGTGGACCTTTACCGTTCTTGTAGAATGGCCTCCAGTGGGGATATCATCTATCAGTACTTCAATGGTTTCCTTTTCTGCAACGAAGTTATTGTCACCATCTTTCACCCTGATGACCCTGTCCTCTTCGGCTATATAGAACCAGCCATCGTAATAGTCCAGACCATGAGGACGATCCAATCCATCAATGAAAACTCCCACGCTATCAGCCTTATGATCTTTATTAAAATCCGGAAGCACCGCTATAAGACCCTTGTTTGGGATGGACACCATAACCATACCATCTTTCATTAACATCATGCGAGGACCGGGAGCTGGTCCTGGATAAGATATTAGACTATCACCCAGACCATCGGCAAACACTTCTATCCTGAAACCCGGAGGTAACTCAATATCAAGAAGATCCCCCTCAATGACAGCAGGTCTCAGCCCCAGCTGACTGTAACCAGTCCATAGTATGACCAACAGAATAATACCAATACCTGCCAGATGGCTCCATTTCATATACAACACCCACCCATACCGAATGTACCCCCGATGAGCTCAGCACACAATATAATGAACCCAAAGATATTGGTTGTGCAGTTAATAAAAAGTTTGCCTGGAGTGATGTTTGAATATAGAGAACATATATTTACTAAAAAACATTACTATCCTTAGATGTTTAGGAAAACACGCAGATATCTCACGATTGGCCGGGTATTCATCAAATACAACCTTTTTTTCCTGCTATATAAAGATATAAAACGCAATTACATATCCAACAGTAAATGTACCTGTAGCCTGGACCTTGAAAACCGTGGCGGTGCAGCAAAGCTCCGCGATGCATTTGAGGAGCTTGGGCCCAGTTTCATAAAGCTCGGACAGATGCTGAGCAGACGACCGGATATTGTTCCCAGGGCATATGTCATCGAACTGCAAAAGTTGCAGGACAAAGTGAAGCCCCTTGATTTCAGCCAGATGAGGCCTTCTTTTGAAACAGGCTGCGAGTGCAATGCTCTTGGCAATAAGGACGAACACACGGGTGTTAACTATGGGGCTCAGGACATAGTTGAGATATTTGATGAGTTTGACACTAAACCCATAGCTAGCGCTTCGATCGGACAGGTATACAAAGGTGTATTGGACGGAAAG
>CALBTS010000444.1 GCA_937968035.1 uncultured Methanomethylovorans sp. | reverse complement strand
AGATCGTATTCGGTGACTGGAGTTCAGACGTGTGCTCTTCCGATCTATCACCTCAAACTGGAGTCAGGTAGTTTCAAGTTGCCGGTTTTTGATGAAAATACCAACACGTTTAAGACCAGTTGGCAGGATCTGATGATGATGGTCCAGGGTGTTGCGACCGATGAAAAAGTGAAGAAGAAAAGATGGAAAAAACTCTCTGAATAGCTGAAAATATTTTGTTCTATATTTGGTTATAATGCTGATATTAAGTATTTTTAAACCATATAGAACAAGAGAAAATGACCACTTCCGAGGAGAGTTTTGTACAGCAATTATTAGAGGAACGGGACCGGTTATTCCGGGAAACCTCCCGGCTGAAAAGCCAGATTGCGGGGTACGAAAGCTTCGAATCAGAAAGGACGTCCTACCAAGAACAGCTACTCGTAAAGGACAAGACTATCACCAAACTCAAACAACATGTTGAGATGCTCCAGCGCATAATCTGGGGAAAATCCAGCGAGCGCTTTATAAAGGAGGACCCCAACCAGCGCAAACTGGATTTTGATGGTCTGGATCTGCTTCCCGAGGAAAAGGAGGTGGTACTAAGTGCCCTCCAGGAGATAGAAGAGTACAAAACAGTAAGGGTTGTTGTCAAAGAACGGGTACAACCTGTTCGTAAGCCCCTGCCTGAGGACCTTCCCAGGGAAGAGTGTCATATTTATCCTGTCAGAGTCGATTTGGACAACATGACGGAACTGGAGCCTGAAGTCACCGAGTTACTGGAGAAGGACCCTCCCCGGTGGTTTGTGCGCAGGATCATCCGCCACAAATATGTTTTGAAAGTCAGGACCCGGGATGAGGAAAGCCCCATCATCACTGCTCCCATGCCGTTACTTCCCATCCCTAAGAGCTATGCAGGTGCCAGTCTTTTGGCCGACATCATCATAGACAAGTATGTAAACCATCTTCCCTTCTATCGTCAGATTCAGATGTTCCGCCAGCAAGGAATAAGCATTGCTCCGGCCACGATCAACGGGTGGTTCCAGGATGTGGCAGACCTGATGCGCCCGACCTGGTACCGGCTCAGGGAACTGGTTCTGGAATCCGACTACATCCAGAGTGATGAAACAACGATCCCGATCATCAATAATGAGAAGCACCAGACGATAAAAGGGTATATATGGATGATCCGGGCAGTGATGTCGGAACTGGTCTTTTTTCATTATGACCACGGATCCAGGGCACAAAAGGTAGCATTGCAGTTGTTCAAGGACTTTCAAGGGGTAATCCAGACGGATGGGTATGCTGTTTACGATATATACGAAAACAAGAAAGGGGTCTTGCCCATAGGTTGCTGGGCACACAGTAGGCGTCATTTTGAAGAGGCCCTGAAGGAAGACAAAGCCAGGGCATCGTATGCGCTGGAACAAATCGGTCTGCTGTACGATGTGGAAAGGCGTGCCGATCAGCAGAACCTCTCTTACCAGGAGCGGGCAGAGTTGCGTACCCGTCTGTCATACCCAATAATGATTGCGTTTGAGAAGTGGCTGGTGAGTGAGTACCACAAGGTTCTGCCCAAAGGGAGGATTGGCAAGGCGATTCGCTACACCTACGGTATTTATCACAAGCTGACCCGTTACCATCTGGACGGAAGGTTGAAAATCGACAACAATCTCGGGGAAAACGCAGTTAGACCCATCGCTGTGGGAAGAAAAAACTGGTTGTTCTGCGGCAATGATGATGCCGCTGAAAACGCTGCCATCGTTTATTCCATGCTGGGGTGTTGCAAGGCGAGCAACGTTAACTTCCGTGACTGGCTGATTTACTTCCTGAATAACGTTCACAATTACGACAACGATTACAGTAAAGACCTGGCAGAACTGCTTCCCCACAATTTTAAAAAATCCCAATCCGGAACAATTTAGAGGCGACTCTCAAAGTACTGTGAATGTTTTGGAGAAACTCCGAAACAAAAGAAGAGTTATCTTTGAAACAATACGGAGTTTACCGAATGCTTACATATTTAAAGATGATAAAACTAAAATTAGTAAAATTAATTTCGAGTTGTCTTTTGATACTTTTATTAGTTCAGCTTGCTCCATGTCAGGAGAATGTGATAATTAAAGACAATAAATTCGCTAAAGAACAAAATGTTGAACAAATAGAAAAAGTAAATAGTATGAAATATAGAGGTGTTGTTTATGACGTAGGACTACAATTCAATCCAGGCAGCTATTCCGTTGAACCATTTAATCCGGAATTGGTAAAACATGACATGCTGGTCATCGCAAATGAACTCCATGCAAATGCAGTGCGAATAGAAGGTGAAGATATTTTGCGATTAATAAGTGCCACTGAGGCTGCTCATTCAAGATCGGAAGAGCACACGTCTGAACTCCAGTCACCGAATACGATCT
>CALBTS010000443.1 GCA_937968035.1 uncultured Methanomethylovorans sp. | reverse complement strand
CGTTCTGCCCTGTTAAAATACGGGCAAGCCTTTCTTTAGGGGTGTAATTGGACATAGTAAAATCTCCTCTCCTTTAACAATGATGACAGAGGGGGTAACAGCTATATATATTTTTTGGTTTTGCGTACCAAATCTATATATAGTAGAAGAAAAAAATCCATACGAAAAAATTATAAACCAGGTGATAGATAAACTTTTTTTTGAAAAGGAAACAAAGAGAAAGAAAAAGGATCCTATTAGGTATATTATTCGATAATAAATAAGCATGAAAAAGGAAATGCTTTTAATTCTAAATAATAAATCAGCTATATGTAGATTGTGAATAATAGAAAAATATAAATAATACCTTGTGAAAAATAAGAAATCGCATAGTATAGGAAAAGAGAAATAAGATTCAGAATGAAATAGGTAATCTTAAAAGCAAATTTGCTTAAAATTATGTATATATGTATAGAATAGGAAGCTAAGGATCATAAATAGTATCTACAAAAACAAAATAAATATATGGGTGAACATTAGAACTTGAACTGAACGACTTAAAAATGAAATTAAATCTGACTAAATCTTTTTTATCCGGGTGTCGACATGCAAAACATGTATAAGTACCTCAAGAGCGCAATTGAAGGCGAAAGCAAAACTGAGAAACAACACGATTTAAATGTATTCAAGAAATCAGAAGAACTTGCTTTAAAATATGGCATCAAATATGATGGGAAAAGCTTTGTACCTGATGATCTTGAACTTGCAGATGCAACATTTGAGGCTGGCATAGAGCTACTACATTCTGTAGGAGTGTACTGCAAAAGCACAGAAAGAGTGATTCAGATAGATGAAGAAGATATCCTGAAATCTCTTAATGTAATTAATCCTCTAGAAATTGGCAGACTGAAAGAAAAAGTAACTGTTACCCACAGATATCCTCTGTCACCAATTCCCCCCATTATTATTGGTGGACCAATGGGGGGAAGTGTTTCCGAAGAAAACTTCCTTTACATAAACTTAAGTGCAGTACTTGAGAATGTTGTACAGGGAATATATAGTGGTGCAATGAAGCAGTTCTGTGGAGAATATATAAGACCAAAGAGCCCATTAGAGATGTTAGCTGTCCTAAAAGCTGCACGCAATGAAAGGCTTGCTACAAAGATCGGAGGGCGTGAAGGACTGGCATTGATGGGACCCAGTACACCTACACTCCCCACATCATATCTGCTTGTGTCATCGGATGAACTATACTCAAGCTATGACCCTCAGGAAGTCTACATGGATGATCTGAAAGTAGATTACGAAACATTGTCCAAATGTATCTTCCACCAAGAACATGGAAACCATTATATTTCTGGGCAAGTGCCTGTTTTTGGGGGGCCGTGCATAGGTTCGGCTGAAGGACTTGCAATAATAGATGTGGCTGAAACTTTACAGTCAAAAGTACTCGCACATTCAAGTATACATGCTTCTGGATCTTCACACGCAGCTACTGGATCTTCATCTGCTAAAGAGATACTTTGGGCTTCAAATCTCTCCTCACTTGCAATATCAAGAAATATGGACTATTACACTGCAAGATATTATTGGAATGCTGCTGGTATATCTACTGATATGATGTTCTATGAAACTGCTGCCCAGGCTATAGGGGACACTGTATGCGGCAGGGATATATTACTAGGACCCGTAGGTGCACGTGGTGGAGTCCCTGACCATTCTTCAGGTCTAGAGTCAAGGTTCATGGGAGAAATATCACAGATGGCCACACATTTGTCATTATCTGAAGCCAACCGTCTAGTAGAGAAAATATACTCAAAATACGAGAAAAGACTTACTAACCCACCCGAAGGAAAGCCTTTTGACAAATGCTATAGGATAAAATCAGAGTATGATCTTGAGCCTACCGAGGAGTATACATCTATCTATAGAAAGGTATCCTACGAGATAATGGGTAATTTCCCGGGAGAAGCTTTCTAACCTGAATAACAAGTTCTTAGTGAAAAGCTCATTCTCTAAATAAACAATTCCAAAAAAAAAGCCGGTGGTTTTTATCCACCGACTACAGAAGTGACCTACTACCTGATTAAGGCTTAGAACACCAGCCCCAGTCCTTCGAGCTTCTTTCTTGCTCCTTCGTAGAC
>CALBTS010000442.1 GCA_937968035.1 uncultured Methanomethylovorans sp. | reverse complement strand
ATCGTATTCGGTGACTGGAGTTCAGACGTGTGCTCTTCCGATCTCACCTGCGTCTGTAGCGATGACTGGTAGCCCGCAAGCCATACATTCAAGAATAGAATTGGAGATACCCTCGCTTTGAGTAAAGAGAGCTCCTATGTCACAAGCGCCAATTAAGTCCTCGACCTTCTCAATTTTTGCGAGAATCAGTGTATTGCCAAGGTTAGATGCCCTGTTTCGAATCCGCTCAAACTCCTGCCTGTCAGCATCTGTATCACCAACCCCTATAAAAGTAATATCCGTTCTCAAATGGCCTATCACCTCTGCGATATCCAGGAATTGGTCGTACTTTTTGACCCTGGTAAAGGAAGCGACCATAATAACCGCATATTGTGTTATTATGCCGTATTTTGCCCTTACATCTTCTCTTTCTTCCAGGTGCTCAAATCTTTTAAGGTCCACACCGTTATAAATAACCATGCACTTACCTCCTTTAACATTATAGCTATCAAGACCTGCATATGAATTGCTAAGAATTACATCCGAAAATCTGAAGCCTAATTTTGTAACTGCATAGTGAAATCCTGACCTCCTGAGATTAACCGGAGAGTCAGCAATGTGGCCGTTAATATGCGGTACCTTCATCAATAAAGAAGCGGGAAGTGCATAAAATGCCAGCATGCTGCCCCACGTATGGATTATATCTGGTTTGAATTCTTTACAAAGGTTATAGAACCTGAAAAATATTGTCGGGTCTTTTTTCAGGTACTTTCTTTTCAGGATTCTTATATCGTTAACCAGGTTATAAGCATACTTATAATGTATCTCATCTTCAGTCAGGACGAGAATCATCTTAAATCCATGCTGCTCGTTCAGATACTTTATAAGTTCAAGTAATCTTCGTTCCTTACCGCCACTCCGCAGGGATTCAATGAAAAACAGAATTCTCATCTTAAGATATGCTTGGGATCATACTGGTTGATCAGGAAGTACGTTTCTATTCTGTTAACGTCTCCATGAACTCTATTATTCTCTTTGTCTCAAGGATGTTATTGAAGTGTTTCAGAGAAGTATTTCTACCTTCCCTCCCAATTGTCAATGCCACATTATAATCCTCTTGTATCTTAACTATCTTTTCCGCAATCGCCTCTGGTACAGGGTTGCATAAATATGCATCCTTACCATCCGTCAGATACTTGCCTATTTCTCCAACTTGAGATACAATTACAGGTTTGCCAGTAGCAAGATACTCTCCGAGTTTTGTTGAAAATCCAAATTCTGCTTGGAGGCTTGGTGGGCGCGAGAACACAAACAGTCTTGCTTTGCCTAGTGCCTCAGTCATAAAAGTACGGTTTTTATAGCCATGAAAAGTAACCCTTTCCTTTAAGTCAAGGGTTTCTACAAGCTGATAAAACTGAGATTCCTCTGACTTTTCCGGAGCAGTACCAAACAAATCAAGTCTTAGTTCCGGGTATTTATTGGTTATGAGTGAGAAAGCCCGGATAAGCACTGTTACTCCCTCCTTCCTATCATCAAGTTCACCAGAAAAAACGATGGATTGAGATTCTTCTTCGCCTATTTTATGAAACCTGTCAATATCCACCAACATTGGTACGAGTAAAATGGGCTTCCTATAATTCAATGTTACCTTAAAATAATCTGCAAGATTCTGCGTGATTACCAGCAAACCATCAAATAGTCTATAATGTACCTTGATGTAAAGTGATCTCCCAATTCTTCCTTTATTAATAGTCCGTATCCCAGGATGTTCAGTCTCTTCTCTTAACAATACTGTCTTTCTGACCATGGAGAGCATTTTAAGAGCTATCGCAGGCCATGTTTTTTCTGCATAATATATAACTACATTCCTCTTGCCTATTGATTTTATACCAGCCAGAAGAACAAGGTATGGCTTCACCAATTCGTGAATCTGTCGTACTATAAGATAGGGACTCTTATTCGGAGAATTGAAAACATTTCTGAATTTAATTTCCTCGAAACATCCATGTGTTGGATCAGGTGTGCCAAGACCAGGAACTCCATACTTATAAAATGAAATCACTTCGGCCTGAACGCCATTGGATATAAATCCTTTTGCCAAACTAATAATCCTGTTGGTACCAGCCATACCATATGGAAAGGCTTCTGAGGTAACTATGACTATCTTACTTAGCGTCTTTCGGCTTACCACTTTAGTTGCCATATCAATTAATTAACGTACAACCCGAGTATTTTTACCTGCCAAACCGTTTTCTGAGCCTACAGGCGTCAAGTATATAAAATCCATTTGTGTAGTTAAATGTGTGCATCCCGACTAATTTACGGTCCCAGTCCGGCGCAATTCTTTTTATATTCTTCTCCTCATACTCGGTTTCCGTCAATCTGGTTATCTGATTCAGGTTTACAGCCTTACCATAACCACCCGAGCAATCCTGTGACGGACGGAATATTTTGCCATCTTTCTCAAAGATTCGCCCTGCAGGCCTGGATTGACTGATGGCAGTAACAATGGGATTCTGTGGGTGGCTTGTCCAATTACCAGAAAATAAATCGTCTTTGTAGAACAGAAATAATTCACCAAAATTTATTGCCTGATTTTTCAACTTATCTATTGAAGTGAATAGCCACCACTTATTATTGTGGAAGAACACTGTCGAATCTGCAGCTGCAACATTTTCCATCAGATTGGTTACAAATTCCCATTTATCAGGGAAATCTGAACACCTATAAATCTGAATTGCTTTCTCTGTTTTGGTTTCCGGAATCATGTAATATTCCCCTGCATGTTTGAAAATAAAGGGGTATGATAAATGATATGGTTTCTTCAATATCACCTTTGATTTATCAAAATTCCCGGAAAGGTTTTGTTCCATTACAACCAGATGTCCCCTCCCGGCCAAATATGAATATTCTTCAACAAACAAGTAACATTTTCCTTCTTCTATAACAGTAAAGGGATCCGCCCAATAATACCCTTTTGGAGCTTCGAGTTTCAGGAAGTTACTATAATCACCGAGGAGTGCCTCTTCTTTATCATTCCATTTATATAGTAAGAACCAATTTTCATTATCCAGGTAAAGTAATCTCTTCTTCAAAGACCGGAATTGAATCCTGAAGAGGTTAATTAGAGCCATAAAAGATGATGTGGAGCCAAATTCCCACTTTACAGGTGAAGCATTTGGCAATCCAGCATTGTCGTTACCTGGCGTTGCATCACGACTTATCAGGCAGAAATGTTCCACAGCCCTGGGGATCAGAAGTTCGGCAAGGCCTAATACTCTGTCGCGATTTATGTGAATGGAATTGGAAAAGGTCGATACCGAAGAGCCGCAAATCACTTGTTCAGGTAATCCCTGAGTCGATAAGGTTACCTGGCATTCTATTTCAGGTTTGCATGCAACAAGGCTGCCATACGCAGCTTCCTGATTTACAGGATATCTTTGACCCTCAATATTAAAAGACAGGACACCATATTTTGTGTTTATAAGCAGTTCCTGTGGAACGTTGTCACAGGTAAAATTTATTAATAGATCTTGCTCAGGAATAATTTGTCTTGTAATTCCATGGCCATATTTATCAGTTCTGTCCGGATTTTTTGACTTATCACCATCGATCATCCTGGATCCCTTAATTAAGTCAGTACAATCTATCAGTTTATTATAATCAAATCTGCCTTTGTACAACCATGAGTCCAAGAGTTGATGAAACCGGAATATGGGAGAGATTTTGTTTCCAGAGTCACCATTGACATTTCCCGAATTAATTGCATAAGAAATTACAACAAAATCAGTCCTCATCAATTGTTCAAGGATTTTGAATATCCACTTTTCTACTAAGGTCGAATCCAGAATTATTTCTATTCTAATCTTGGGTGAATTCAAAATGGAGGTTTTTTGCATTATTTGTTTTCAAATACACATCTATAGAAGTAGTACGCAGGGGGTCTGACTCGCATCCAGTCAGACGCTTTGTAACTTTACCGGACTTCCGAGAAGAATAACTCTTGATCTGAAGGTGCTGTACATCCATGCCAAAAAAGGTAAAAGTGTTGTCATCCGGTGGATTAGTTTCCCCCTCCGGGAATACTTAAGGAACGTGTTCTCGATAAATTTCATTTGTTTAAAGTATTCCATGAATTCGCTCCTGAGATTTTTCCTGGAAAGGTAATTTGTCTCATTATGCAGGTATTCACTGAATCGTTTTGCCCTTTGCTTTGGTGAGCGGCAATCTTTCCACTCATTATGAACGCCCAAGAATGACCATAGGTATTGCCAGGTATAGTTTTGAAATACAGATGCAAACGGTACAAACACATGAGATTCAACAGGCCGCCATCTCGATAGAAAGATGTGAAGGCATAATCCGCCAGGTTTGAGCACCCTGGCAATTTCTGCGTTTGTCTGGTCATAGTTCTGCACATGTTCGAACACATTATCACTGAATATAAAATCAAATGTGTTATCACTGAAAGGAAGAGAGTAATTGTCAAGGTCAAGTATGCGGATCAGTCCCTTGGCTATCATTTCTTCTGTATTTACTCCCAGTTCGTTATCATATCGAGTGCCGCAACCAAATGCCTGAAACCCGTTATGACGCAATTCCTGCACCCACCTGCCACTCCCACATCCAAAATCAAGAATTACGGCATTATGATCCAATGCACATCCATAAGTTCGGAACACCTTGAATTTAAGCTCAAGCTCATGAGAAAGACCAAATGATGGAATTAATGCCTCTTTATTCATGAAAGATTTATTTTATCAAAAGCTGAACCAACGAATCCTGAAATCTGGTTCTGACTATTCCTGCTTCAAATTTTTCCTTCGCGATATTAATTGCATTCTTACTTAGCTGTTTTCTCAATTCTTTGTTCTCTACAATATAATCCATTGTCGATCGAATATTTGAAGGGCTGCAGCGTGTAATGGTAAAACCACAATCATTTTCGATGAAAAACCTTAAAATTGCAGTTACCCTAGGTGCAAGTACTAAAATTGGAGTTCCTGAAGCCATATACTCTGCAGCTTTAGATGGCATCGAGAGTTTTGAGAATCTTATTCCATTGGCTGTAAAGTCGAGTGGAAGTAAAAGCAGATCATATTCAGATAATAGTGCAGGTATGTGATCGTGTGAGACAGGCTTATTGAGACGGACTGCCTTCAACTTTTTTATGCATCTAAGAGATCGTTCATTAAAATCCTTAGAAAAGAGATCAAATTTTATCTCCTTCCCATTACTATTTCTTCCAGAAATTGCCTTTGCAAATGAAATTATACTTTGCCTGTTTGCTGTCCCAATTCTTCCCACATATAAAACCCTAAACGATAAGATATCTGACTCTGAGGCTATTGCATCTTTTGTAGTTATATCACCTATCTCAACCGGATTATGGAAAGCAACGAACCTCCGTCCATATCTTTTTTCATATTCAATGGCCATTGCATCACTGATAGCCAGACAGAGGTCAATCCTTTTAAGGAGGCCTAAAAATTGTCTGTTTACTCTTTTATTCCAATAATTCAATAATAAGAAATTCCTCCCAAGTGTTGACAGCCAGTCATCCATCATGTGTAGAACCGTTGGAACAGAACAGAATTCAATAAGCTGACAGGCAAAGTCTATCCCTTCAAGTGTTGAAACCTGTAGATATAACAGTTCTGGATTGAAAATCCTAATCCATGTTTTCAGAGGCCCAGAGAGGCTAACATTAGATGCCAAATGGTAAAATCCCATCCATCTAAGTATAGGATTAATAATATTAGATATTGCTCCCCGGAAGAAAGGTTTATGTGGGTTAAAGTGATTCCCTGGTTCCACTTTGATCGAAATGGGACCAGAATCAGGGAATGGTTTTTTCATTAAGTTCAATGGGAACATCCATCTATGTTCCGCACTTCCAATTACGTAATAATTATCGCAAATATTAGTATCAAAAGATGAGTTTTCCCATGCAATAAAAGTTGAAGCTAAACTATCTTTTGGCCAGCCCTTGAATAAATTTGTGAGAGTAATCCCTCCTCCAGACGACTCACTGAAGGATTGCCCAAAAATAAGTATCCGAGGCATTTTACTCATGACTCAATAAGCAACTTATGAAGCTTTCTAAGACTGAAATCTTATTAGTAGTTGTGTTGAAAATGCGCTTTTAATCGATTATAGATGAATAAATTTCTTGCATTCTGGTTACAATGTCTACTCTATTGTGTCTTTTGGATGCAGCTATCTGACCCATTGCCGATAGATTTTGTGCCAAATTATTATCATTAAAAATTTCAATAATTTTATATGCCAGCATTTTGTACTCCTCAAATCTATATAATAATCCTGTCTCCCGATCAATTACCATGTCCGGGACTCCTCCAACAAAAGAAGCTATGCAAGGAGTCCCCAGAATCTGAGCTTCTCCAAGTGAATTAGGACTATTTTCAACAACTGAAGCGCAAATAAAAATGTGCGCTTTCTTGAATTCCTCTGCCATTTTTTCCTCATTCAGACCACCTAAGAATGCCACATGGTCACTAAGATTAAGGGATTGTATCAAGGATCTTATGTAATGACCATAGCAGCTTATCCTATGTACCCATTTCGTGCCACCTGAAATGTCTAGACCAGCTACTCGTAGTTTTACATCTGGGAAAAATTTCTTGACAATTGATAAGGCTTTAAGAACCTGATGTAATCCCTGACGTTGTGAATTCGCCTGACTCATGAATATTGAATGACTGATCTTTTCATCAAACTTCCATTTATCGAAAGTATAAAAACTCTTGCGCAGAACTTCGTTGCAAAAGTGATAACGGGAGTTCGGATTTATGGTTTGTGTGTGTGAATAATCCCAACTGGTACGGCCAATAATATGTTTTGTGCGCTTGAGGTACTCAATCTCAAAATTGCCACGTTGAACCATCTCACTTTTTCTGTGCAGAATCGTATCCATTCTTTTTAAGTCATTTAGAGTAGAATACTTAAGTAGTTCCAGAGGTTTTATACCGGCAAAATGATATTCACTATAAACACTAACCATTCCTTGAATGGATATGACATATTTTCGAGTTGGGCAAGCAATCATACATGCCAGACCATGAGCATATTCAGTCCAGATCGGAAGAGCGTCGTGTAGGGAAAGAGTGTAGATCTAGGGTGGCGCCGGATC
>CALBTS010000441.1 GCA_937968035.1 uncultured Methanomethylovorans sp. | reverse complement strand
AAAACACGCGCCACCGCGACTCTGCGCCAACGCCACATACCGCCGAACGTTATGCACAAGGCTGAAGAAAGATCCGCGAGCATTGGAAACTAACCATAATTGATAGATGCTAAGCACTTTAAAAAAGCTTTTTGGAATTGAAAATGGTCCAGATTCATATAATGAGGCTGAATTAATAAATTATGCAACCCTAGCATTAATGGGTACAGGACCGTATGCGGCTCAATCGATGACTGATGATTGGCCAGAATGGTCAAAAAAAATGCAAGATGACTTACTGTTATTTGAACAAAGAGCAATTGAATTTAAAAGTCCAAAACTATTTGTTTTAGCTGGAAAAGGTTGGGAAAATTTTTCAATATGGTACCGAAGAAAAAATGAAGATAAGACAACTCCGTTAAAGCAATCCTTAATGATGTTTAATGAAGCTTTAAGACTTGATCCAGCTAACATTGATGCGAAAATTGGCCTGGCGGCCTTATTGATTGAAAGAGTCCAAATACGAGATTTAGAAAAGGCTTTATACATTTTAAACCAAATAGAAGATAAAAATGATGAGATTCTATTGTTGATAAGCAAAGCACAACGCTGGACTGGGACAATCGAATTTGATCCTAAATTCGATTATACTACTATTCAACTAATTCCATTGACATTTCTGCGAGAAGAAAGGAAAAAATGTCGGGCACTTGTGCAATTATTAAAGAAAAATGAAAACAAGCAAGAGTTAATAAAAGTTTTAGAGCACATGTACCGCATAGCAATTATCCACGATGCCGCAACATACGTGATGCTATATTGTGGATTCGTTGTGAATCCTAGATTATATACTTCTAGTTACAAAAAATTGCAGTCAATAACAAAAAAAATACACAAGTACTCTTATGTTGAAAATGGGAAAATAGTTGAAAGTAATAATTGCTTTTTCTCGAACAGGGATAATAAAGTATATGAAACAGTTTTCGGTGTCAATGAAAAATCATTTAACCCTGTTTCACTAATAAAAAAACTTAATGATAATGAGGATTAGTACTTTTGTAAGTAGAGTACAATAGATTCAAAGGAGGTAAAAAATGTCACTAAGTAAGGAATGTCAAGAATTCCACTTAACCCCAAAAGGTTGGGTGCAAGGATCATTTAAAGGTGATGCTTTAGGTGGTAGTAATGAGATCCCAATACCTGCGGATAGAGTTTTGACAATCGCTTGTTACGATGAATTGCCTTATGCATTTGAAAAGCCTCATTATTATGACCAAGTTATTTGGCAATCTGATGACAAGGAACAGA
>CALBTS010000440.1 GCA_937968035.1 uncultured Methanomethylovorans sp. | reverse complement strand
TAGATGATATTGTAGACAGGCTAAAGCCTGCTGTATCGAACGTAACGGTATTTACGTATACTGAGAGCCTTGTTAATCGACTGGAGAAGTCAGGTAAGATTGGCAATGCAAATGTGTATGATGCCACCCTGGCTGCATTTAAGAAATTCAGGAAAGATATTGACCTTACATTTCACCAGTTAACGTACCGGGTTATAAAGGACTTTGAAGAAAGCCTATCGGAGAACCACAAACGGCTTAATTCAATCTCAGTGTACTTGCGCACCCTCAGGGCAATATACAATCAAGCCATAAAGGACAAAGTAGCTCAGGAGAAAGACTACCCATTTAAAGACTTGAAAATACGACAGGAAACGACTGTCAAGCGTGCAATATCAAAGGAGGATATAGCAAAGATAAGGAAGCTGGAATTGGTACCAGGATCTGAACTTGACAAGGCACGTGATTACTTCCTGTTTAGTTTCAATATGAGGGGAATGTCATTCGTTGATATTGCGTTTTTACGTAATCGTGATATTGTGAATGGTCGTGTTCTTTACACCAGGAAGAAGACAGGACAGAAGTTCTCAATCAAACTCACAGAAGAAGCAAAAGCCATTATAGACAAGTATCATTACACAGATGAACCACAGGGTTTTGTATTTCAGATTATAGATCGTAAAGGATCAGAGTACCTGGACTACAGAAATGCCCTGAGATTGACCAACAAGAAGCTCAAAACTATTGGAGAGGATGCGGGTTGCTCAATCAAGATCTCAACGTATGTAAGCCGTCATTCCTGGGCTACAATAGCAAAGAGATCAGGTATTCCTACAGCTGTAATCAGTGAGGGAATGGGACATAATTCGGAGAAGACCACTCAGATATACCTTGATAGCTTTGAAAATGAGGTTATAGATGATGCAAATGAACTGATTACCGGTTGATTAATTCAGGAGTTATGCTTAATTTTATTGGCAAGTGTGAATGTAATAGAAGCATACCTGGTATCATTTGATGAAGAGTCTTTGAATGTTGCGTTGAATAATATGTTTTAATACAGGCCAAAATGAATTCTGCTGAGATCTTTGAATCAATGAAAACCTTAATCAGTGAGATAAATATCACTTGTAGTAAAGAAGCAGTACGTGAAGGTAGTAAACCCGAAGATCCTAAGTATATTTTTGATGAGCGTAGTAAGCTTTTCAGTCCTTTTGGCAATATAAAAACTCCATCATATTTGAGAGTTGCAAATGATGGTGAGGAATGGGAGATGACTCAAGTGTATTTTAACGGATTCCTTATTACAGACTTTATCAAAACATATGAAGATATAGATAAAGCGTTTGATGAAGCTTTTGCTAGAGATGCTGAATTTGTGAAAATTGGGATTCGGCCAGTATCTATTTTACCTAGTTATATTGATTTTATCAAAACGAAATATTCGGGTTTACGATTTGATAATGAGTCCTCAAGATATGTTTGTGATTTTGCGAAAGTACAAATAGAAGTGATTGATCATTTCTGTGAAAAACACATCTATAATTTTTACTATGTCCTTAGAAGATTGTTAGAAGGAAGTCTTGAAAGATTAGCAAAGAACACGGAGCCTACGTTTATTTCTAATTTGAAATGGAACTCGACAGATGTAAATCTAATAGAGCTAGTTGCAGCATTAATAGCGAAACAGGCTATTGTTGGCAAAGATAGGGATTTGAAAAAAGAAGATATCTTCAATCAATTCCAGACGATATTGAATATTGAAATAAAAGATTTGGATTCAAAATTAAGTAAAGCCAAAAGACGCACGAGGGAGAAAGCTCCTTTTCTTCTTAGCCTAACAGATACATTTCGCAGTCTAAAACCAGACAAAAGAAAAAATAATCAGTCAAGTTGAATTCAACTTGAATATAATTAATTGAAAATCAGTTTGTTATATTGTTTTTATTGTTTTCTTTTGCCCCATAATTCTAAAATCAATAATTATGGCAAAAGAAAGTTTTTTATCAAAACAGTGGCTGACCTCAGAAGAGGTATGCCGCCAACTGTCGATTTCGAAAAGGACGTTACAGTCATACCGGGATCGTGGAATTCTTCCCTATGCCCAAATCGGGCGAAAGATCTACTACAAAGCTTCTGACGTAGATGATTACCTTGATGCTCACTACTTCAAAGGTCACTACCAGAAAGGGGGTGCAGCATGATCACTGCCCACGACTTGGATATGCGTTATCCAGAGCCACACATGATTTGGCAGAACCTCTCGGACAAGACGAGAGACAAGGTTGTCAAGTGCCTTAGCCACCTCGATGACCCGCTTGACTTCCTGGACAGAAATGAAAAAGAAAAAGGCAGGTTCATGAAGGAGACTGCAGCAGGAGCACCGATGACTGTCATCAGATCAGAAGACAAACCAATGGACAAAGGCAGACCCTCACAAAGGGTCTTGCCGATTTCTGGTCGGCATAATGAAGGTTCATCTGGGACGACTCTCGATGAGTTGATGGCCTTACCTGATGATGACAGGTCATTTCTGGTCTACCCAATTATCCCGAGGAGTAAG
>CALBTS010000439.1 GCA_937968035.1 uncultured Methanomethylovorans sp. | reverse complement strand
CGTTTTTAGGGGAGAAATATTTTTTTAGTAATCTTTGACTTAATCATTTCAAAATTTAAAAATCTAATCATTAAATTAAAAATAGATTTTATAAAAAACGAGCTTGTTTATATTCCAAACCTAGCTCCGAAAGGGAATAGTTAAGAATGTTTATTCTAATTTTGCCACAGCGTCGGATTTGGTTTATAGGGGGAGTACTAAAAACCTCCTTCTCTCAAACATCTATCATAAATTTAATCATATCTAACCTTTTGATTTTTTTCGTTATATTCTCTTCTTGAATTTTCAAAAGCTTGTTTATTGCAGTTTTTTATTTGATTTTGTCTCTGATACGGACGATAGCCAAAATATTGGGCTACTGAAAGCCCCATAATAATAAAAGATGGAGATGCCAGAGCAACAAAGATGTTTAGAGGCTCTTTCTCTATTTCTATAATTTTTTCTTTTAAAAATTTTATTATTTTTCCGCCTCTTCTTCCAATGTTTTTCCCATCTCCCAATCTGGGTAGGATGCACCTGATAAATACCGGCTAGCTTTGACATAGGTTCTCTCCGTAGGGTGGCTAAAGCAATGGGCACTTTTTGTCTTGGTGTGTAGTTTTTTTTCATAGACTCATTATATGTCCATTAGATGGGGACATTGTGGAATGTACTACAACTTCAATCATGCATGAAGCCTCTAGGATGGTTTATGAGCAAAAAGAACAGTGGCACTCGCAAGCTCAAATTTCTTTTCCTGAGGTAACTCTTTTACAAAAGGATACTCTGTGTACATTACTGCGGAATTAATTAAATCACGAACCTCCATTCTTAAAAATTTTTCCTTTGTTTTCCCATTTAATCCCTCTGAATATTTTCTTAATATGGATGTAAGGGTCCAGATTGGAGAGATACTTTCATATACATCCAGTTTATCTATTTCAAGGAAGCTATCAAACAAATTTTTTAATCCTTGGTAAGTCATATTGTAATAATGATGAGGGTAACCATGGAATGGCTGAAGAAAGGGAACACAACAAATTAATTCGCCTCCTGGCTTCAACACCCTTCCGATTTCCCTTGCACAAAGAAATGGATCCTTAACGTGCTCCAAAACAGCCATAGAAATAATGGCATCAAAAGTATTGTCCTTGAATGGTAATTTCTCCCCGACACCCCTAACATCCGTTGTCTCATAAGGAACAATTTCAAAATTAACTACATTTCTATAATAAACTGAACGTTTTCCCGCTCCACAATCAAGAATAAGACCATCTTTGTGCTTATCTATTAACTTCAAAGTATATCTGTCATAATCATTACTACTAACAGAATTAGTATCAACAATATTGTATTCTTTTCTTAACTTCTCTGTTAAAAAATCGATATAACCCGGATATTCTCTATATTCTAGATCGTCTTTAATCACTTTTTTAATTATCTCGATTTTATAGCGTTTCATTTCTTCGAACTTCGGCACCATTGTCAATGAATATCTCAATCTTCTTCCTTCTTTCACACCAATTTTTTTAAAATGCCTCCAGCCAGACCAAATTTTCCTTTCTTGAACTGCTTTTTTAACATCGGGGTTAGCAGAGAGATAAGCATCTTCATCATAATTGTCATAAGTTGTCATTGGCTCAAGAACTAGTCCTTCCAAATTGGCATCGATAGGTTTCTTTTTCATATTATTTTAATGTTATTAATGACTATAAGTACCTTATACAATCACAATTCAAGTAATACAAATATTGGTACTCATCGTCCGTCGCCTTATACTAAGTTCGACAGAAAAGGTAAGATTATTGGAGAAAAAATAAGTAAAGAATCAGGTGTCAACTTCCCTTATATTCCAGGACTGTTAGCCTTTAGAGTGGGGCCAGCCGTTTGCTCTGCGATAGAGGAGTTGGTTGAGGATGTCGATTTGCTTTTATTTGATGGTCAAGGGATTGCCCATCCGCTTGGTTTTTATAATGTTGGAGTAAGAGAAAAAATAAGGCATAGTCCTTGTTGCAAAACATTTTAAGGATAAGAGCATGAAAAAAGAAATATTTTTTATCACTGGCAATCCGGGTAAGATAGAAGAAGTGAAAGCGATCACTGGACTAAACGTAATCGCTAAGAATCTTGATATTCCTGAAATTCAGTCGCTGAACGTGGAAGAAGTTGCTAGAGCTAAAGCTATGGAAGCTTTTAAGCTAGTTGGCCGGCCAGTTATAGTTGATGATACCGGCATGAGTATCGAGGCTTTAAATGGCTTGCCGGGAGCTCTGGTGGCTTGGTTTTTAGACAAGTTAAAGCCAGAAGGTATCGTGAATCTTTTGTCTCAAGA
>CALBTS010000438.1 GCA_937968035.1 uncultured Methanomethylovorans sp. | reverse complement strand
AGATCGTATTCGGTGACTGGAGTTCAGACGTGTGCTCTTCCGATCTAGGGGTATAGAACTCCCCCCCCTTCTTGCCTGCATCATCGGCAAAGTGTTTTATCAAGTACTCGTATGCTCTACCCAACATATCCTTATTTTCAAGGTTATGGTTTGCAAGATTGTATGTACTGAAATGAATAATAAGTTTCAGAAGAGTAGCATCACTTAATCTATCTTTGTCATTAAATTCAATAGAAACAAGCACACCTTCAAGCGAAGGATTCTCACTCTCAAGGGCTTCAAATGCTTTATTTATAGCCTCGCCAATGTCTGCGGACTTCTTTTGTAACTCCGGCCATCGTGCTCTTTCAGGCACAAAGAAGCTACCAGTGTGTTCATCGGGGTCAGTGGTAGCAATCTCTCTGGCTTGCTCTTCACTCATGCCATCTGACATGAGCTCCTGTATCACTTTTTTTACATTCTCATCAAACTGGTCTGACATGCGTTTCAGGAATAACAAACCAAAGATGTATTGCTTGTACTCTGAGCTGTCTATGGAACCACGGAGGATGTCGGCTGCTTTGAAGAGATGTGTATTTAGTTCGTTGAGTGTGAGGACCATTGGTTACACCTTTGATTGAAAATCTGTAAGATGATGAAACTATGAGGTTGTTTATGCTAAATAATCATATCGTATGACATCATAGGAGGGTCTACAACAAGAGATAATAGGTTAAGGTGTACAAACCCCTTCCCCATCTAT
The DNA here is from genome assembly GCA_937968035.1 of uncultured Methanomethylovorans sp. GTDB lineage: Archaea > Halobacteriota > Methanosarcinia > Methanosarcinales > Methanosarcinaceae > Methanomethylovorans. The sequence goes on along the minus strand of CALBTS010000438.1, from coordinate 1,153 downwards.
TATAAGAGCATATAAACAACTGTAGAGGCTCCAATAGCCCGCCTGCATGAAGGAAAAGGTTGTTGGAAGAGAGTGTGTATGGCAGAGTTGGTACCTACTGCTTATATCCACATATATCCGCAAACCCCTGTTCCACCAGCTTGCAGACCCCCTGCCTACTGCATCCTCTGCACTTACTAGGACTATCGTTCATAAATTGCAATAGCGACTCACCTTTAACCCTTTCTATATAGGCAGGAACCATAGGTGCCAATCTCAAATGTCCATGTACCAAACACCTCTGGCTTATAGACCGTTCACCTTTCCTGAACACTACCCACTCGAAGATACATTCTTTTTTACATACAGGACAGTAGATGCCAATATCACGCCTGGGAAATACCTCATCTACTACTCTTGATACTGCTACGCTCATCTAAGACCTCAGAACTTGGTTCCGTCATTATCGAAGGTAAGCAGTCTGCGATTGTTGATCAGGACGGCAATGTCACTTTCTCGTTTTATCACTGCTCAAGCTACTTTATTGCAAATCAGATCATTCCGGGCTCGCAAAACAATTTCGCAGCAGCGAATCCTGCTGAAACGGCCAAAGCAGATCTGAACATGTGGCTGTTCCCCGTGGTGCTGATCATTGGTCTGGTCGCGGTGGTGTGGTATCTGATCAAAAAACGCCAAGCATAATAAGAATATGCATCGGCCAAACAAAACAAATTACCATCACTGATCAGCTCTTGCTTATTTAATAAAAAGATTTCTCTGTCATTGAAAAAATGTTTTTCTTCACAAGCGATAACCGCCGAGATAGCGTCTCAGCGGTTATCTTGGTTTACATGACTTAATTGCAGCTGGATCGCAAGTGCGACATCCTGTGCTAATTATATTTCACATTTTTCTATATTGCAACCTTTTGCATTGTCTCATCAGCGCTTTTAACACAAATCACTCCAGCCGCATCACAATCCCGCTGATCGGCAGATGTGACAAAAAATATAATGCAATGATTGTTCCGATAGAGAATTATAAAAAATATAGCTGACTTTTTGACTCGCATATACTGCTTATAATGATTACGATATCCAAAAATTCTTTAGCCGCTCGATATGCTTGCAGCTGCGGATTATAATTCACAGTCCGCAATTTTGTTTCTTAGTTT
>CALBTS010000437.1 GCA_937968035.1 uncultured Methanomethylovorans sp. | reverse complement strand
CCACCGAGATCTACACTCTTTCCCTACACGACGCTCTTCCGATCTAGGTTCAACTTTTATGCTGAATCAAGACGAAGGCTATTACCAACAAGACGAATTTACCGGAGCATTTGAACTAACTGCACAAATTACACCAGACTTGACTTTTAGAACAAACCTCTCTTTTGATAACAGGAATCAAACGAGTAGATGGTTTAGTGGAGATTACCAGGGCAGACGTAATTCAGATGCAAGGGGTGAACATTGGTTATGGCAATATTGGCAATCCGAAAACTATTTTTATGGAAAGCATATCGTTATGCAAAGTAACCAGCATCATCTATTGGAAGCAGCTTGACAGTCAACATTTTTAGTATGTTACTTTACATAATCTCTTTACATAATAATTTTGATCTGGCGATATTGCCAAATCAAAACAGTATCTATTATGCAACAAGAGATTATCAAACTGATCAATGGTTGCCTGTTGTTTTTCAACAGCAATTGTTACACACAAAATCGCATTGACAAGTACAGGTCATTATGGAAATACGGGATCCTTCGGTATATGAAGGAAAAGAACCTATCATTGTACACCCAATCTTTGGGTCAGGAGTATATTTCAGATTGCATTCCCTGTGACAATTTGAGGCATGATGACCGTGAAAAGATAAGAAGCATACAGGTTTTGGATGATTACCTGAATCTCGGTTATATCAGAAAGTGCACAAGAGTACCTGTGCAGCACACATTGGATGGCGAGATCGGATTGAAGATGCAAAAACTTATCACCCATTTACAATCTTTGCGTAGAAGCTCCGTGACCATTAAAGATTATGAGCTTTATCTGAACAGGTTCCTTGCTTTTCTCAACCATTCGGGAGTTTATTCGATGAATGGAATCAAAGAGCGGCATATATTGGAGTTCTTGTCAACGACAGAAAACAATAAGATTAACGTAGCCAGCAGCTTAAGAGTATTATTCCGCTTCTGGTTTGAAAGTCATATAACTGACTGGAACATAGAGGATATACTAAGAAACTATAAATGGGTTAAGCGAGAAAAAATACCCTCATTCTTTACTACCGAGGAGGTTCGTGACATAGAAGAATCAGTAGATAAGAGCAGCGGTGTAGGTAAGCGCAATTATGCCATGCTGTTGCTGGCAAGCCGATTAGGGCTCCGTGCTTCTGACATTGCAAATCTTAAGTTCTCGAATATTGACTGGGATAAGAACGAGATCAAGCTTACCCAGTATAAGACCAGTCATCCTATCATTCTGCCGCTTCTTAATGATGTTGGCAATGCTATCATTGATTATCTCAAATATGGCCGCTTTAAGTCTGAATCTCAGAATGTTTTTATCTCCAGTCGCGCTCCGTATGTACCAGCCAACAAAAGTATGGTGTGCTCTGCAATACGGGAAGTTATATCACAATCCAAAGTTAAAATAGATGGACGTCATCATGGGCCGCATTCTTTACGGCACAGTCTTGCCAGCTGTCTTCTGAAAAACGAAACGCCGATATATGTAATATCAGAGGCATTGGGCCATACAAAAACAGACACTACGCTGACATACCTTCGCATTGATCTGACTTCTCTGCTAAAGTGTGCTATTACTGTTCCACCCGTATCGGATGAATTTTATACTCAGAAAGGAGGAGCATTTTATGAGCAAACATTTTGAATATAAGAGCGTACTTGCTGACTTCATCAATGGCTTCATTCATATGAAAGAGGCTTCCGGCTGCAATTTTCTTCGTGGGAAATGGATACTTTTTGAAATAGACCGGTTCTTTCAGGAGAATAATATTCTTGAACCTGTTATCACCCGAGAACTTGTACAGAAATGGCGTAAAACCAGGGTCAATGACAGTCCGGTAACCATCTACACCAAATACTCGATCATATCTCAGCTTGCCCGATACATGTCCCGCCAGGGACACGAGTGCTTCATACCGAGGTTACCTGCATATGGCAGTTCCAAATGGAACTTTACTCCATACATATTTACCCACAAACAGATAGACCTGTTATTTTGCAGGAGTAACCTGTTGAGGATGTATGACCGCCACATGAGCAATACGATGTTCAGTGTCCCTGCGGTACTACGACTGATATACAGTACCGGGCTTAGAATATCAGAAGCTCTCTCCATCAAAAATGCTGATATAAAGTTTGATCAGGGACATATTCTTATCCGAAAAACAAAAAACGGCTGTGAAAGGATAGTCCCCGTCAATGATGGATTACGCGAAGTTTTACAACAATATGCAAATTATCGGGACAAAATACCGGTCAGACATGTAAGTGGACCAAACAGTTTTTTCTTTATCAAAAGCGATGGCAGTTACTGCAATCCGCAAGCCATATATACATGGTTCCGTCGTCTTCTTGCTGAATGCAGCATACCTTATGTCGGGAACCATCATGGCCCTCGTGTTCACGACCTTCGGCACACGTTTGCCGTTCATGCTTTTGTACAGATGGCACGTAATGGCATGGATCTTTACAGCAGTCTTCCGATAATATCTGCCTGTCTGGGGCACAAGTCCCTCTCTGCGACAGAGCAGTATGTAAGACTTACCAGTGAAATGTATCCGGAATTAATCGAGCAGTGTTCACAAATTAACGCGTTCGTGTACCCAAAAATATAAATGGTAAGGATATGAACACAGGTACAGACTTTGCGAAACGCCTCAGCAAGTTCCTGTCTGAATATCTTCCATACGAAAGAAACATGAGTCCAAATACAGTAGCATCTTACCGTGATACCTTCGTACAGTTCATTGTCTATATGAAAGACATACAGAAGATCAGAGTAGAACAACTCACTTTGGATATCATTACCCGCCAGCGGGTACTTGATTTTCTTTCCTGGGTTCAGAAAGAACGAAACTGCGCAGTAGCAACACGAAACCACAGGTTGGCTGCCATACACTCCTTTATGACTTACCTCCAATATGAAGAGATCCGCCATCTGGATGAATGGCAAAGGATACTTTCGATAAAAGCCATGAAGGATGATAAGAAAGGCATCAACTATCTTACGGCAGAGGGGATAAAACTGCTTCTGGATCAACCTGATATTACAACAAGGAATGGGCGAAGGAATCTTGCTCTTTTGGCTCTCATGTACGATACCGGTGCACGAGTGCAGGAAATAATAGACCTGACACCAGAATCGCTGAAAACAGAAAGCAAACCTTATACAATCAGGCTCTTTGGAAAAGGCAGAAAATCCCGCGTCGTTCCTCTTATCGATGAACAGATTGTTATACTGAAACGGTACATGCAAGAAAACCATCTGTTTGAAAACTGCAAGCTGAAACACCCGCTTTTCTTCAACAGCCGACATGAGAAGCTTACCAGAGCTGGTGTAACATATATACTTAAGACTTATGTCGACATGGCAAGGCAAGTAACCCCGACATTGGTTCCTTGTATTATCAGTTGCCATACTTTGAGGCACTCCAAAGCGATGCACTTGTTGCAATCCGGTGTAAATCTCGTGTACATAAGAGATCTCTTAGGGCATGTATCAATACAAACAACAGAGATTTATGCAAGAGCTGACCATAAGCAGAAGAGAGAAGCACTTGAAAAGGCTTATACAGACCTTATTCCCGAAAAGGCGAAAGAATGTGAATGGGAGCATAATCAGAATTTACTTTACTGGCTGAAAGGCCTTAACAAGTAATATTATTATGCAAAGTTGTAGTGTAAAGTTAGTACGTAACATATTGATCTACAATGCTACTTTCGCTTCAACTTTGCATAACGATATGCTTTCCATAAAAAATGTTATGTAAAGCTTTACATAACATTTTCAACTATTCGAAAACAATAGGTGATCATCAAATAACCGGTTTGGTTGGGCTTTCATGGTCTGAAAATAAATATGACTATTTAAATTCACAGGCATCCAAATTCTCTTCAACTTTTTACCTTTGGAACAATTTAGGTGCGGGTAGCAATCCACCTACAGTAGGCTCCAGCAATACCAGGGGTTCGTTAAACTCTTATTTTGCCCGTGCTACTTATAGCTACCAGGGCAAATATATGTTAACAGCAACCGGGCGTATTGACGGTTCATCAAAATTCGGGAGCAACTCTAAATATGGTTTCTTTCCATCGGTTGGTGTTGCATGGAGAATCTCTAAAGAGGGTTTTCTGGCCGACAACGAATTAATATCTAACCTTAAACTGCGTTTAAGTTACGGACAAACCGGTAACCAGGAAGTTGGTAATTTTATAACACAAACGTATATTAGTAACGCCAATGTTTTATTGGCAAATGGCTACAATGCAGGCCTTTATCCAGGCTCTACAGGTAACGATAACCTGAAATGGGAAACAACAACACAGTACGATATTGGTCTCGATCTTGGCCTGATAAAAGATAGGATCAACTAGATCGGAAGAGCACACGTCTGAACTCCAGTCACCGAATACGATC
>CALBTS010000436.1 GCA_937968035.1 uncultured Methanomethylovorans sp. | reverse complement strand
ATCACTGATCCTGCAGACAGGGAAAAAGCAAAAAAGAATTTTGATCGGGTACTCGCTGGCGAAGAGTTCACGCTTGTTGAAGAATACGGGGATTCTTCACTCAACAGGCGGTGGTATTCTAATACTTACAGTCCTCTGAAAGACGATGCCCAAAATATAACAGGCCTGACCCTTGTCTTAATAGATATCACAGAAAGTAAGATGGCTGAGATCAGAATTGCCGAAGAAGCAGCAAGAAGACGTATCCTGATAGAACAGTCTAACGATGGGATAGTTATCCTTGACCGGAATGGCAAGGTGTACGAGGTGAACCAGAAATTTGCGGATATGCTCGGCTATTCCCAGAATGAGATCCTCCAGTTACATGTTTGGGACTGGGACATCCAATGGACACGTGAGGAATTGCTTGAAATGCTTAAACGTGTCAACGAATCAGGCAATCATTTTGAGACACGTCACCTCTGTAAGGATGGCACTTCCATTGAAGTTGAAATAAGTGCAAACGGGGCCTTCTTCGAGGAGGAAAAACTGATATTTTGTGTTTGCAGGAACATTACTGAAAGAAAGCAGGCAGAAGAGATGTTGCTGTATGCTAAACTGGCTGCCGAAGATGCAAATAGGAGTAAGGGAGAGTTCCTGTCAACCATGAGCCATGAGCTGAGAACTCCACTTAATTCCATCATAGGGTTTTCTGATATGCTGATTGACGGAACTACCGGGACTCTGAATGAAAAACAGTTAAAGTACATCAATCATATTTCAAATGGCGGTAAACATCTGCTGGAACTCATCAATGATATCCTTGACCTTTCAAAAATAGACGCAGGAAAAATGGAACTTAATTATGAATATTTCCCGGTTTCTGATGCTATAGAAGAGGTAAAGATACTAACATACCCGCTTGCGATCAAGAAGAACATCGAGCTTGATATCAAGATCGCATCAGAGCTTGGAATCATCAATGCAGATATACTCAAATTCAAACAGACCCTATACAACCTTACGAGCAATGCCATTAAATTCACACATGAAAAAGGACATGTAGGCATCACTGCAGATCGTATTGACAATATGCTTGAGATCAGTGTGACAGATAACGGCATAGGAATTGCAACAAAGGACTTGGCCAGGCTATTCCAGCCTTTTCAACAGCTGAACTCATACATGACACGCGAATACGAAGGAACAGGACTTGGTCTCATCCTTGTCAAAAATTATGTTGAGATGCACGGTGGCAGTGTATGGGTTGAGAGCGAGATCGGAAAGGGCAGCATTTTTACTTTTACTATTCCGTATTGCTGACTATCCAAAGGAGAATTCAAAAAGACCTAAAGATCGGTCATTTTTTATGTTAGAACTTAATCCAGTATTTTACTTTTCTGTTTGCATCTTGCAGAGTTCCTTTTTGTACAGTAGTTGTGTCTGAAAACATTTTACATCTGGAGCCAGCTCTCTACCGGCTTGAGTCTGGACTGTGGTACTCAACATACCATGTTATTTCTATTCTTATCCGTTTACTTTTTATGCTGAAGCTGAATATCAGGTCTCTGCAATAGGTGAGCAGATGGCAAGAAAACTAACACTTGAAGACCTTAAGCCCAAAAAAGAGATTGAAGAAGAACAGCTTGAAGACCTTTATGATCTGATAATCCCGCCGGGAACTCCCTCTTATATCATATACGATATGGTAGAAGAATTCGACCTTGAACCTGTGGAGAGAAAGATATCAGTGAACATAATAGAATGTGACCAGAGAGAACTGCTGGTACTGCGCGGTAAACTCGAAGTGGTGCAGGCTGCCGAAAAGTTCCTGCATGATGAACTGGCTGCATGGGTCAACGATGCGGATTGATGCAAGTTATGCTTTTGTGAAAAAGAAACAATTTAGCTTGGCTGTTCATTCGTCAATGCCTGTTATGATATCTTTACCAAAATCAAATACTGTAGACTTTGTGCTTCGGTAATGGATATCTAACCTGTGGCTGTCATTTATCTCTCCCACAGCAGCAGCAGTGATACCCGCCTGAGAGAAGGTCTCCAGGCATTCCTGCACGTTCTCAGGCTTTGCAGTGACAACATAACCGGTAGCAGGATATATCTTCAGCCACTGCTCCATATCCATATTTTCAGGTTTGGGTATTTTGGCAATATCCACACAAGCCCCTACCTTGCTTGTCTCGCATAACATGCCCAGAGTGCCGATAGATCCTGGGTTACTGATATCCTTTCCGGCGGTCACAAGCTTCCTTTCAGCTATAGTGACCATCACCATGTAACACTCCCTGACAAACTGTGGGTCCTTGAACGAAGTTGTGTCCCAGCTATATGGAGAGTTCACACCTACCCTGCCATCCATATCATATGCAAAGATGACGACATCCTCGGGACATGCAGTATCGCTTCTGATAACACAGTCCTTTTTGGCTATACCAATAATGGCAACTGCAAGGGAATTATAAGGAGTGTCCGGATGAGTATGCCCTCCTACCATGGGCACACCGAACTTGTTTATACCATCCCTTATGCCCTCCATAATGCCTTTGATGGACCCGGGGTCTCCGGATGACATAATATTCACCATGGCAAGAGGCTTGCCCCCCATGGCCGAGATATCGTTAACATTGACAACCACTGAAGTGTAACCAGTCCACCAGGGACTCTTCTCCACGATCCTGCCCCAGATACCATCTGCAGCGAACAGGATCACATCATCTCCGCCTATATCTATCACAGCGGCATCATCGCCAAAATCTGCGAGAACATTGCCATATTCATGGCGGACGCTCTCAAATATCTTAAAGATCTCAGCAATGGGTTTCTTGCGCGAAACCCCTTCGAACTCCCGCAGATTGCGGGCAAG
>CALBTS010000435.1 GCA_937968035.1 uncultured Methanomethylovorans sp. | reverse complement strand
GATCGTATTCGGTGACTGGAGTTCAGACGTGTGCTCTTCCGATCTTTTTTCAGATGTAAGCTTGTCATTTATTATAACAGAAGGCAAATGATTGCACTGCTCATAAGGTATCAGATCAAAATCTATTGACTTATCTTCTCTTAAAATCAATTTAAGTATCAATCCATAGTTCCAGGGGGCATTTCTGACTGATGGCCAGTCGAAAATAAAATTCCCCAATCCATAGAAAACAATACTCTCCCCAATTTTCCGGAATCCACTGAATACGTGCTGATGATTGCATATTATCAGATCGACACCCTTCTTAGCCAGGAATGAAAGTTTTTCTTGCATTTCCGGTGTGGGCAGATTATATGACTCTATGCCTCCATGATAAAACAAAATAAGGTAATCACATTTTGGGCGATTGATTTCTATATCATCTAAAATTGATGTTATTTCAAATGGATTTGCACCCGGAGATTGTCTTGAGGCAATATTAAATTCCTTCTCGCATGCATTTAAAATACAAATCCGCAAACCATTTATTACCCTCAAAAATGGTTTCTGTGCCTCAGCCTGATTTAATCCGGCGCCAAGGTGACTAATCCCGTTCTCATCCAACTCCAAAAGGGTATCTGATAATCCTGGCTGACCATAATCGAGGATATGATTGTTTGCAAGCGCAGCAACACTGATATTTAAGAATTTCATCAGTTTAACTGATTCCGGCAGTCCCTTAAGATTTGGTCCTGACTTTTTTATCCCTTTTTTGTAATTTGTCAGCGGACACTCAAGATTTGCAACAACCAGGTCGCTATCTGCGAGAATTTTTCTTATGTTTTCAAAAGCTGAAAAATCACCCTTTACAATTAGTTCTTCAACTCTGTTTATCGGACAAAAGTCTCCTAAAAAGGATATAGTCACCTCTTTACTGATGGCCCGGGTATTCTGACTCATGTTCATTCTGCTTCAATTATGTGTTCTTTATTACTGTGTGCATAATGTTGTTTAAGTTGACGGATTGTTGTAAATAATTAAATTCGTGGAGTGTAAGCCCATAACCATTCATTCCTATTCTGAGTGCTGCCGGGTAATCATTGAAGAGACATACGATCTTACTGGCGAAGCTTTCAACACTACCCGGTTCTGCAATAAATGCATTTTCTCCATCTTTTAAAAAAAGACCTATTTCACCCGTATTCGTTATAATAACGGGTTTCTTAGTAGCCAGGTACTCTCCCAGTTTTGTCGGAAATCCTCCTTCAGCCTGTAAACTATCTGGCCTGGCTAATGCCAATGCTCCGGCATGACTCAACAGGTTCGGGATAGCGTCACGTCTGACTCTTCCTGTAAGGATCACCCTATTCTCACACCCGGATTCTTTAATTATCTGAGTCAACCTGTCAGCCAGGCTACTGCTTGAAATGGGGCCAATTAATACCAGTTTAAGGTTATTGGAATCGGATAAAATCTGGCATGCTTTTCCGAAAGCACGAATTAGAATATTAATCCCATCTTTTTCTATTTCCATGCCACCACAATAGGCTAAGTATCCCGAATCGAATTCCGGCTCTGACAAGGCCCCCTGAAACCGTGTCGGATCCACCATCATGTTAATCACTTCAACCCTGACACGATTATTGACAAGATCCGTGAAGTACTGCTTTAGGGCATTGGTGATGACAAATATCGCGTCAAGTTTCTGCAGGAAATATTTCCCATACAAGTAAAGATGAAACTTCCCTAACAATCCTCTTTTCAAAACTACAGAAGGAAATTCGGTCCTTTCATGCAAGATCTTGATTTTATGTTTAACGCAGAGATCCAGCATTGGCTTCAACAACCACAGATGAGTATCAAGTAATACTACTATATCTGCCTTCTTTTCAACAATCCTTTGCTTAATCTGTCTCCTGCCTTCAGGTACTGATGGAAGTGGAACAAGTGAATTGTGCTTTTTAAAAATTCTGGAAAAGAGATTGCTTTTATAGGCATTAATAAAAGTAATCCCATCTGTCTGGAATCTCTCCTGCTTGTTTTTTTGTGGTGCCAACAGGATAAATGTCACAGTATTTCCAATCTCTACCAAGCCCTTGGCATAAGCCAGGTGTCTGTTAGCTGAAGCTCCTCCATCAGGGTACTTGTCTGATGATACAATTAATATGTTCAATAAATTGGGCATTTAAATTAGCGTACAAGAATAATCATTCTACAGTTCTCTTAGGTGCCTTTCTTCCCGGTAAAAGAAAGACCGATTCGCTCATTTGCTTCTAATGCATAATTCGGATCAATTGTTGTTGGAAATGATGCCGTACCTTCTCTCCGTCAAACTGTTCCGCTGCCAGGGAGATGGCCTTTGATGCTATTTTTCTACGATACTGTTCATCGTTTAGCATGACTTCTATCTCACTTGCAATTTGATCTGCCTGGTTGGTTGTAACACAATGACCACATCCATTCTTTCTGAAATAGGATGATACGGCGGTTTCTTCCGGGGAGTATACTATAACAGGTGTGCCTGAAATCATATACTCCGATGCTTTGGTGGGCATTGATAGTCTGAGATAATCAATAGCTGAATCATTAAAATCATTTGCAAGCAACAGCATATCTGCACCTGAGAAAATACTAGGGATTTCACTATACTCAGCCGGAGGATTTATTATTACGAAAGGGTACTCTCTTAGCTTCTGCAGAACAGGATGGTCCCTGGTGGTACTTTGAATATAAAGCCTCAATTTTGAATTGCGATTTTGTAGTAATTCGACAGCGGAGGCTATTTCCAACAATGAGGTACTGATCCCGATTCCAATTCTCCCTGAAAATAAAAGAGATATGTGTTCTTTACCCACAAATGAGTAATTCTTCTTCTGGTTCGGAAGCCAGAGGTCAATATCTATCGGATTGTGAAACGGCAAAAATTCTTTGTTATACCTTTTCATGTATTCAGCTGACATTGCCTCGCTGATGCTTAAGTTCAGGTCAATTTGTTCTAAAAGGTTCCTGAATTCAATATCAATCTTCTTATGCCAGAATTTACGGAAAAGTCCTCTGTTGCTTATAGTAGATGGCCAGTCATCCATAATGTGAATTACAGAAGGGATTTTTAAATACTCAATTATTTCGGAGGCAAAAAGGATCCCCTCCCTTGTAGACACCTGAATATAAATGATGTCAGGATTAAATGCATCCAGCCAGTTCTTGAACCCTGACGAGAACCTTATTTTGGATATTGCATAAAACAGGCCCAGCCCTTCAAGTACAGGATAGAAAACCTTATTTACCAATGCGTACCTCAGGCTTCTCTTATTTTTCACATTTGCACTTCCGGGGTTTGTGCTGAATGACAATTGTCCTGACCGAAACTTCCTTTGTATCAGATTAAAGGGGAAATTCCACCGGAACTCATCACTTCCCAACTGGTAGTAGTTGTCACAAATATCAGTAGTCACGCCTGCCATCATATGGCCGGTAGCTGCAACAGCAATCCTGTCCCTTTCCCACCCTTTAAACAAGTTGGACAATGTTATACCCCCTCCATGACTGTTATTGAAAGGCTGGCCAAAAATAAGTACCCTTGGCAATGAGATATTCAATATTGTGAGTTTTATGTATTTAGTCGACCCTTAACAAGTCGTGTTTTTCAATAATTCCGTACAGTA
>CALBTS010000434.1 GCA_937968035.1 uncultured Methanomethylovorans sp. | reverse complement strand
TAAAAGATCGATGTTATACTCTAAATTAGAATGAGAATGAAACGCGGAATATTGATTTGTATGATACTGGGACTGGTTTTTGAATTACAGGGTCAGTCCGCTATTTTCCTTCATCATTCAACGGGTGAAGGCGTCTATGTCGAAGGCAATGTAGCTTCCTGGATCAACAACTATAACTCTTCAAACGGAACAAATTACACAGTAACAGAAAGATCATATCCAGATTCGCCATATCCATGGGAGAATTATCCTTATGACTACTGGAACCTTTGGGTAAATGGTCAATGCAATCCTACAAATGCCAATATTCAATGTCTGAGTAACATTTTGCAGTCTTATGATGTTGTGATATTCAAGCATTGTTTTCCAGGCGCCGGGCTAGTACCAGATAACGGAACACCTGCTGTGAGCTCGCCCGTAAAGAGTATTGCTAACTACAAGCTGCAATACCGTGCTTTACGGGGTCTAATGGATCAGTACCCGACGAAGAAGTTTATTATATGGACACTGGCGCCTCTCCATCGTCTTGAGACAACGACAGAGGAAGCAGCCAGAGCCAGGGAATTTGTAAACTGGGTTAAATCAACCTGGCTGACTGAAGATGGCAAGTCTCATCCTAATATATACATCTTTGATTTCTACAATCTCGTTGCAGAGTCAAATCCAACACCGGTCAACGGGAAGGTTAACTGTCTTAAATATGATTATGAAAAGAGTCATACCGTAATTGATTCCCATCCAAATCTAAATGCTAATCAGGCAGTTGGACCTATATTTGCGCAGTTTATAGTAAATACATTTAAAAGTCAGCCGACAGGAATCAAGGATACTTTTGATCATGCGGGTGAAGTAATTATCTGTCCAAATCCCGGACATGATCAATTGACCATAGATATTTCTCGCACAGGTGAAAATAAAATGTCTGTTGAGATGTTCAGCATCAATGGTCAGATGGTATACAGCACTCCAATGTCTGAGGAGACTATGCTAAACATAAATACTAACGGTCTTACGAGAGGGACTTACATTCTGAGGATTACCACAGGTCAACGGACTTTTTCACGTAAATATGCTTATGCAGGCAGTTGATGACTGGCAGAGATACTTCATGCTAAGGGTAGCTGTTAGTTCGTTTTTAACTCCGTTGGAACATGCTATTTGAGAGATTCAGATGGCAGGAATTGCTAATACAAAACTGGACGAAATCATTAAAGCATGTGGAAAAAGCCTGCTTTAGTCAATGGTTACTCTCATTTAGTCACAATTTACTGTACTGAGTCAGTAATATGCATTATTATTGGATGCTACATTAACTTAGACACAGGTGGAAATAACCTCTCTTAAGTTTGCCTTACTGGCAATTACAGCTGTTTTTATTATTTATATTATACCTTCAAGGCTAAAGGTGGGATACCTGGTGTTGCTTAGCTGTGGTTTAATTGCATCCTATAATATCTTCCTTCCTTTCTACCTGGCAGCATATGCTTTCATCAACTATCTTGTAGGACAGAAACTGCCGGCTTCAAAACACAAGACAGCTTTATTTCGTGCAGGTATTATTCTGAATCTCTCCCAGCTTATTCTGCTTCGTTATGCCTCCTTTGCAATCGATCCGGTCCTGGAGATGCTTAATGTAAACATCAGGATCTCTATCCTTTCAGAAATAATTATTCCAATCGGTATATCATATTACACACTCCAGGGGATAGGGTACCTGATTAATATAAAAATGGGCTGGGAAAAACCCGAAAACAATTTTCTTCGGTTTTTCCTTTATTTGGTTTTCTTTCCCAAGTTTCTTTCTGGTCCCATTGAACGATCAAATCACTTCCTTCCACAACTGACTCTAAATAATAAGTTCAATCCTGTTAATATTTCAGACGGGCTCAGAATTGCACTCCGGGGATATTTTAAAAAAATAATTATAGCTAACCATCTTGGAGCTGCCGTATCACAGATCTATTCATCTACCGGTGATTATACAGGATACCAGATTATCACACTTATTCTGATTCAGCCCCTTTATCTATACTTTGACTTCTCAGGTTATACAGATATTGCCATTGGATTTGCACGGGCGTTAGGTATAGAACTGGTCCCAAACTTTAACAGACCCTTTCTTTCTGAAAACATGACGACCTTTTGGCGCAGGTTTCATATTTCTCTTTCTTCGTGGTTTAACGATTATGTATTCAAACAGGTAAGTTTCAGGTTGAGGAAGCTAAAGGGGCATGCCACAATAATTGCTGTCTTCCTGACATGGATCTTGTTTGGAATATGGCACGGGGCTGGATGGAATTTTATGGTTCTGGGATTTTTGCAGGCTTTGGTTATATATTATGAATTCAGAACCAAGAAGTTCCGGAATACACTTTTTTCACTAATCCCGGGCTATACCCGGCAATTGGCAGGCAGGCTGTTTACCTATTCCTTTTACGCACTATCCCTTACTTTTTTCTTTGCTCCGGACCTATCATCAGTTATGCGGGTATTTTCGGAAATTTCCAGCCCTCTCGAAATACAGAAGATAAGGCTGTTGAATGAACCCTTACTCTTCGGCCTGACGTTTGTGATTTTTTTTCTATTGTATGAAATTTTACAGAATGATTTTAATTCAGTCCACACAAAGATCCATTTGTTATGGGTAAATAATAAGGTTGTTAGGATGATCGTTTACTACTCAGCATTGTTTCTGATTCTTACTCAGTTAGATGGTAATGCATCTTTTATTTATGAAATGTTTTAATTAGAATGAAGGATCTCTTAGGATACATAAAAAAAGTACTGGTCTTTCTGGTGCCGTTCTTCGTCTATCTTACTGCCTATATCGTAATTGATCCATTCATGGTCATTTTCAAGTATAATGATTTCAACAAGAGGTCATACATACCCAAAAATCGGGACTATGTTTCATCAGAGGTCTATCTGATGAACAGAGAGACGGAGAAATATAACTCATTCATATTTGGCTCATCAACAGCCTTGTTTGTTCGACCCAGCATCTGGATGTCATATCTGCCGGATACAGCAAAAGTCTTTTCATTCGACGCCTCGCGTGAAAATATAATTGGGATCTGGTCTAAGATAAAGTATATTGATCATAGGAATGACCCGATTGAGAATGCAGTCTTCGTAATAGATTACAATTACGCTTTTGATAAACTGGATAGGGAAAATGTTCTTTTTGTTAAGCATCCCCGGATATGCCATTCTTCATGGTACAATTTTCAGTATAAGAATTTGCTGAAGATCTTTGATATAAGTTTAATCCGATCCCTGTTAGTGTATGCTTTAACGAATGAGTTCAAACCTTACATGTCTGATTGTTTGCTGAATGAAAGGTCGTATATCAATCCTGTGACAAACGAGTATACAAATTTCAGCATTCAGGAGGAGCTCAATGCTGATTCTTTGAGATATTACGAAATACGGCGGGACAGATTCCCTGAAAGAAGCGGAACGGAGCGCGAATACAGGCAACAGATTACCAGCGATCACATTAAAATGCTGAATGAGATAAAAAGGGTCTTTGTAAAACACGGTACGGACTATAAAATTATCATTGCCCCAAACTACCAACAGATTTCTTTTAATAAAAAGATCGGAAGAGCACACGTCTGAACTCCAGTCACCGAATACGAT
>CALBTS010000433.1 GCA_937968035.1 uncultured Methanomethylovorans sp. | reverse complement strand
ATCGGTTTGTTTTACACAGGATCCATGTGAAACATTAATAAGTATTATCGACTACTATGAAGTAGTATGGTAATTCCTGTATTATTGAAATTCCTGGTATTCATCATAAGTCTGTCAATATCAGGGTGTGTTTCACCTGGTGACCAGGGAGTTGACACTGTCACAAATGTCAATGTGCCAACCGGACCCATTGCATATGTAGATACCGACGGAAACGCAAATTACAACTGCGATGGAGTGAATGACCATGTGGAGATCAATAAAGCACTGACGTATGTCAATAGTATCGGCGGTGGGACAGTATACCTGAGAGGACCTAACACGTACTGGATAAACGGAACCCTGAAGATGGGGTCGAACACTATCCTCACCGGGGACTCCAGCGCCTGTATCAAGCTCATACCAAATGCCAATTGGGGAGATTATGTACCTTTGATCACTAACATGGATGGTGCAAATAAGAATTTCACAGTAAAGGGCTTCGAGATAGATGGGAACAGTGAGAACCAGTCAGTTTCCCGGGGATCGGCATATTACGATATGATCTATTTCCACAAATGTACCGACATCACTGTTACTGGCATGCGTCTGGAATGGGGAACAAGTGACGGGCTGATAGTAAGGAACTATTTCCACGACAAACCTTCCAACATCGTTTTCACAAACAATTCAGTATATAAGCTTGGACACGAAGCACTGTACACCCTGGGGCTGAACGGTGTGACAGCAGCTAACAACAATGTATTTACAAGGACGAACACGGCTTTCAGACTATCAAGTTCAGGCCACGCTAAGATCTACAACAACATCATCCATTCGGAGATACAGGACTGGTCAACCGGCCCAGGGATCGAGATCGACAAGAGCGATGGATACGAGTCCGAGAATATCGAGATATACAGGAATAAGATCCATACCCTTAATGGTGCTGCTATCTGGATATTTGGAGAGGACACTGACGATGTGATACGTGGCAAGGATGTGTACATACATCACAATATAATATATGATGTTGGCCAATACGATAAGTTTACCGGATACAGCAACGCGGGGATCGTTATCGGGCAGTTCAATAATACAAGAATAGAGAACAACGTTATTCATAATGGCGGCCAGGCGGGAATTAAATATTACCAATACCCGAACGCAGCCGCAATGAACGAATCGTTCACGACCATTGTCAGGAACAATATTATACTGGGCTCTGATAAATACCAGGACAGTGGGTTGTGGAACACTGATAGCATAAATCACACTTTCGTATCGAATAACAACTGTATATATAACGTGGACAATAACTACAACGGGAAAGGCATGGTCTATAAAGACGACATCTATGTTGATCCGCTATTTGCAGATGCTACAAAACACGATTATCACCTGAAAAGTACTGCAGGCCGATGGTCCGGCAAAGCATGGGTAAACGATGCTGTAACAAGTCCGCTCATTGATGCAGGATACCCTTTATCGCCCTTCAGTCGTGAACCCGAGCCCAATGGTGGCAGAATGAACATAGGCAGATATGGCAATACTAATGAAGCTTCCAAGAGCCCTTCCACCTGACCTTTGTATAAAAAGGGATTAGAATCATCGTTCCTGAAAGGAACATAGACCAACCTTTAATATCAAAAACGACCTTTTAAAATCATGCAAACCATGCGTGAACACCCCACACTCTGGATCCAGGGCAGTACTTCAGCTTCACTGGAAGGCAAGACCATAGTGCTTGCAGTTACCGGCAGCATTGCAGCGATACGCACTGTTGAACTTGCCAGAGAATTAATACGCAGAGGTGCCGATGTATATGCTGTCATGAGCGAGGCTGCCTCATGGATACTTAATCCCATGGCCCTCCACTACGCCACCGGCCATGAAGCGATAACCAGGATAACAGGGGCTGTGGAGCATGTGGAGTTCTGCGGTATGAGCGGTAAGGCCGATCTTTTGCTCATAGCTCCTGCAACAGCTAACACCATCGGAAAAATTGCATCCGGGATCGATGACACACCTGTGACCACCTTCGCCACCACGGCCATTGGAGCAGGTATACCAGTGATGATAGTACCTGCAATGCACGAAGCTATGTATAAACATCCTGCATTGATCGAAAATTTGGAGAAGATAAAAAGCTGGGGAATTGGGCTCATCGGACCGGATATCAAGGAAGGTATCGCTAAGATAGCCTCTAATGAAGAGATAGTGCTACAGGTGGAAAGGCGGTCCGGCAGCAGAGAACTTGCAGGCAGGAAGATCCTTATAACCAGCGGCTCCACTGCAGAAGCCATCGATCCTATAAGAATACTTACAAACAGAGCATCAGGCAAGACTGGTGTGGAACTTGCTCTGGAAGCCTACAGGCGCGGGGCAGAAGTGACCATAGTACACCGCAACAAAGTGGGATTTACAGGCATCAAAGAGATATATGCTGAAAGCGCCTCCCAGATGACTGAAGCAGTACTTGGGGAACTGGACTGTGGTTATGATGTACTGATCAGTGCAGCTGCCATAGCTGATTATACCCTTGATCCGGCAAATACCAAAATAAGGTCAGGGGAAGAACTCACCCTACACATGAGGCCTACTGCCAAGCTGATAGGCAAAGCAAGAGAGGAATATCCGGACTTGCTGATTACAGGATTCAAAGCCGAAACCGGAACAGGCCTGGACGAGCTGCTCAAAAGAGCAACGCACACCCTGGAAACCTCAAAACTTGACCTTATAGTTGCTAATGATGTAGCAGGCAGTGGTATTGGTACCGAGGATAACGA
This sequence comes from uncultured Methanomethylovorans sp., assembly GCA_937968035.1. Lineage (GTDB taxonomy): Archaea > Halobacteriota > Methanosarcinia > Methanosarcinales > Methanosarcinaceae > Methanomethylovorans. Next base: position 7,075 of record CALBTS010000433.1, on the reverse strand, counting down.
AGTATATATCCTTACTGCGGAAGATCCCGGCCACATCCATATAAAAGGATCAAAAAGAGTTATAGCCTCTGCATTACTGGATGAGATAGGCCATCTGCTGATGTCAAGGAAGTGAGAGCACGCCAGAAACAAAATGGTCTGCCAGTGCCTTTGCTCCGGCACATATAACCGGCTTTTTCTGTATACACGACCATGAAGACCCCCGTAAAAAAGGTTCTACAGGCTGTGGTATTGCCCTTGATGGAGGAGTAGTCACCACTGTGACATATTCAGAAGAACTGGATAATACACGGATAACACTGAACGGCAAACAGGTAGGAGGTCACACTACAAGGACTGTGGCAGATATGCTTACAAATTTACCTGTGCTTGTGGAAAGCGTAGCGAACATCCCTATAGGGTGCGGATTCGGAGCATCCGGCGCCGGAGCCCTTGGAACCGCTTACGCATTGAACGAGGCACTGTGCCTCAACCTGACCTCAGCCAAGATAATTGAAACTGCACATGTGGCAGAGGTCATTAACAGGAGCGGACTCGGGGACGTAATAGCACAATCCTACGGAGGTGTGGTCATTCGCACAGCGCCAGGAGCACCGGAATATGGAAAAGTGGATTGGATCCCGGTTGCACGTAAAGAAGTACTCTGCCTGCCACTAGGAGAGCTCGATACTGGTTCTATCATCTCGGATCCTGATCTTGTCTGGCGCATAACTTCTATGGGAAAAGGTGCAATGAAAAAACTCATGATTGCACCCACCTTTGAGACTTTTATGCAATGCTCCCAGGACTTTGCTATAGGTACAGGACTTGCGTCCGATGCCATAATAGATATAATAGAAGCAGTTGGATCTGCCGGTGGCATGGCATCCCAGGCTATGCTTGGAGAATCCGTTTTTGCAATAGCGGACTCTGAAAGAAGGGAAGCAGTGATCGAAGCGCTCACTGAGTTCGGCCAGCCTTTGGCATATTATCTGAATAATTGCAGAGCAGGGCTTTTGTGACAAAAAGCCTATTTAGTATGTTGCTGCATTTAACTCACAAAAATACAATCTATATATAAATTATAATCTGGATCATGGAAAACTGAAAGAAGACAGAATAACGGGAGACAGAAGATCGTGACACATATCCCTGAGGATCATCCAAGATATGCATCCCTGATAACCAGGGAAAGGATAGTTGAGGGTGTACAGATGGGTATCACCAGCCAGCAAGGACTTGTGGCCCAGGGCAGGGGTGAAGCCTTTGACTATCTTATCGGCGAGCGTACGATAGAATCTGCCGCAGTTGCAGAACGTGTGGCAGTGGCTTATCTGCTCACTGCACAAAAACCCATTATATCTGTTAATGGCAATACTGCGGCTCTTGTACCTGGTGCCCTTGTATCGCTGGCAGACGTCACCGGAGCACAACTGGAAGTGAACCTGTTCCACCGCAGCGATGCCAGGATGCACAGGATAATCGAGCATCTGAAAGCACATGGAGCAGGAAAGGTACTTGGTTCAAAAGGTGATGCAAGACTTGACCTATCCCATGATCGGGCTATAGTCGACCAGGAAGGCATATATGAGGCAGATGTGGTACTAGTACCTCTGGAAGATGGTGATAGATGTCAGAAACTCGTGGAAATGGGTAAGATAGTCATAGCAGTAGACCTTAACCCTTTGTCCAGAACCTCACTTTCTGCAACTGTGACAATAGCCGATAACGTTACAAGGGCACTGGAGAACATGATCCAATTTACAAAAGAGATGAAAAAGGATAGTAAAAAACAATTGCAAGCGATCATTGATTCCTATGACAACAGAAGAGTACTGGCTGATGCCATGTATGCCATCCAGGAACATCTTAAGAACCAGGCAGGGCGCGAGGGTATCGAATGGATCTGATAGAGCAGACTAGAGAATATGTATCAGAGATCCTCGCAGATGAGCCCAGTACCCATGACATGTCCCACATTGAGAGAGTTGAAGATGTATGCATGCGGATCAGGGAAAAAGAAGGCGGTGATGAACAGGTGCTGCGCCTTGCTGCACTGCTTCATGATGTGGGTATCATGAAAGAGCATCAGCAGGGAGGCGATCATGCTCAATATAGTGCTGAGATCGCACAGGAATTCCTTACAGTTGCAGGTGCTGACAAAGACCTGATAGAGCATGTGACGGCTTGCATCCGTTCCCACAGGTTCAGCAGTGGACTGGAGGCACAGACACTGGAAGCAAAGATATTACAAGATGCTGACAGGATAGATGCCCTCGGAGCAGTGGGTATTTTCAGGTCCCTGATGTCCATGGGAGCTTTGCGTGCCATGAGGTCTACTATCGGAACAGTGAAAGAGAGATCCATGAATGCTTATAAAGAGGACCCTCTTGAAGGGTTCTATGAATATATGAACAATAAACCTTTCAAAATATTGGGAAGACTTAACACCGGTACTGCCAGAGAGATAGCGAGGGAGAGACTTAAACTGATGCATGTGTATCTTAATGCACTTCAGGAAGAGACCTGCTACATAAAGTGATAACTATGGCTGATATAATCATAAAGAATGGGCATATCCTTACAATGGAGCTCGGCAAGGAGCATGAATTGAGGGAAGGAGTGGTGGTCATAGAGGATGGGATCATCACAGAAGTCGGAGAAAAAACACAGGAGACTGCAGACATCGTAGTGGATGCACAGGGAGGCATCGTTATGCCCGGTCTTGTGAACACTCATACACATGCAGCAATGACACTTTTCAGAGGATATGCAGATGATCTGCCCCTTTCCCAGTGGCTTCAGCAGCATATCTGGCCTGCAGAAGCAAAACTTACTGATAATGATATATATAAGGGCACTCTGCTTGCATGCCTTGAAATGATCAAAAGCGGTACCACTTGTTTCAATGATATGTACTTCCATATGGATGAAACGGCAAAAGCAGTAGAGCAAGCCGGAATAAGGGCTGCCCTGTCCTATGGGATGATAGAGTTTGGAGATAAGGATAAAGCAGATGCGGAATTAAAGGCGGGCAGCCGGTTCGTGCAGAAATGGCACGGCAAGGCAGATGGCAGGATCACAGCAATGTATGGACCACATGCACCTAATACCTGTTCCAGGGAATTCCTTCAAAGGGTCAAGGATAAAGCGAGGGAGGACGGTGTGAAGGTACATATCCATGTGCTGGAAACAGAGGCTGAACTAAAAGAGATGAAAGAGAAATATGGCATGTGCTCCATACACATGCTGAATAACATTGGCTTTTTCGATAGTGATGTTGTCGCTGCTCATTGTGTGTGGCTGTCTGATGGAGATATTAAGATATTGGCAGAAAAAGGAGTGAACATATCCCATAATCCTGTGAGCAACATGAAACTGGCTTCAGGGATCGCTCCTGTGACAAAGCTTCTGCAAAATGGAGCAAACGTGTGTCTGGGAACCGATGGATGCGCCTCTAACAATAACCTGGATATGTTCGAGGAAATGAAGATCGCAGCATTACTGCAGAAGGTCAGCACCATGGACCCTACAGCACTGCCTGCAAAAGAAGTGCTGAAGATGGCAACTGTCAACGGTGCCAAAGCACTGGGGATCAATGCGGGCATGATAAGAAAAGGAGCACTTGCAGATTTAATAGTAGTTGACAGGAATAAAGCCCACATGAGACCATTCTACGATGCTGCCTCGCATCTGGTATACAGTGCCAATGGGCAGGATGTGATGACAAGCATTGTCAATGGCAAGTTGCTAATGCAGGATTATGAAGTGCTTTGTATGGATGAGATGAAAATTATAGAGCAGGCAAGTGTGGCTGCAGAAGACCTTATACAAAGAGTGAATGAATAAAAGTTTTATTAAATGTATTTTTTGGAGATATTGAAATGCACAAAAAAGAACTTATAGAATCTGGTGACCAGAAGATAGAATGGGCCAGAGTACACATGCCAGTGCTGGATATAATCAGGAAGAGTTTCGAGAAAGAAAAGCCTCTGGAAGGACATAGGATCGCAATGGCCTTGCATGTAGAAGCAAAGACTGCGGTGCTTGTGGAAACACTGGCAGCTGGCGGAGCGGAAGTAGCCATTACCGGATGTAACCCCCTGAGTACACAGGATGATGTATCTGCTGCACTGTGCACACGCGACAATATAAGCTCATGTGCAAAATATGAATGCACCAATGATGAATATTATGCTGCTATGGACAAGGTACTTGGTATAGAACCTGATATCACAATAGATGACGGTGCAGACCTCATATTCAAGCTCCACACAGAAAGACAGGACATGCTACCCAATATACTTGGAGGATGCGAGGAAACCACTACAGGCATACACAGGCTGAAAGCTATGGAAAAAGACGGGGCCCTGAAAATGCCGGTTATGGCCGTCAACGATGCTATGACAAAGTTCATGTTCGACAACAGGTATGGGACCGGACAATCCTCATGGGACGGAATAATGAGGACCACGAACCTGCTGGTGGCGGGTAAGAATGTTGTCGTTGGAGGATATGGATGGTGTGGCAAAGGAGTTGCCATGCGTGCAAGGGGCCTTGGAGCTAATGTGATCGTGACAGAAATAGATCCGATACGTGCCCTTGAAGCAAAGATGGATGGAAACCTGGTAATGCCCATGAAAGAAGCAGCAAAGATAGGGGACATCTTCGTGACGACTACAGGCAACTGTGATATTATAACCAGGGAACATTTTGAAGTGATTAAGGATGGGGCGATCCTTTCCAACTCGGGTCATTTCAATGTTGAGATCGATCTTGAGGATCTGGAAAATATGGCCAAAGGTGTGCGCACTGTCCGTAAGAACATAAAAGAGTACGACATTGGTGACAGGAAAGTATACGTGCTTGCAGAAGGCAGGCTTGTGAACCTGGCTGCAGGCGACGGACATCCTGCTGAAGTAATGGATATGAGCTTTGCTAATCAGGCCCTGTGTGTAAGGCACATTGCAGAGAATAAGCTCGTCAATGGAGTACATGCCGTGCCCCATGAGATAGATATGCACGTAGCTGAACTGAAACTCAGGTCCATGGGAGTCAGTATCGACTCTTTGAGTAAGGAACAGTGTGAATACATGTGCGGATGGAAATCAGGAACTTAAAATACTTAAGGCCATATGCATCTGCTGCGGATAAATAGAATGCTGTTGGAAGGAGAGAAATTGACCGAACTTGCTTTGAAAGGGACGAAAACTTAGTATAAATAGGTTATGACACAAGGATGTACAACAGGTGAAAACGTTTTTTTGTTGGTTTGGGATATTGTCAGAATGTATATCCCAAACCTGTTTGGCCCCATTTCCTGTCTGCGAAATATATATATATGATAAGTACATTTTGGGGGTCTACACCGAACTGATGCGAAAGTGGACAGGCAAAGGGACATACAAACATAATGGGCTCGTAGCTCAGTCAGGCAGAGCGTCTGGCTTTTAACCAGACGGCCTAGGGTTCAAATCCCTACGAGCCCGCCATGAAAACCATGGCGTCACATAAGTATATTTTTTTGCCAATCGGTCCATGTGCACACTTTTTGAGGGAGGAGAAAATTTGAATAAATTCAACCTGCTCGACAATGAACTGATCCCAAAACATGAAGTATTGGGTGAGGATGAGTTGAAATCTGTTCTAAAACGCTACAAGATAGAGAGGGAACAATTCCCAAAGATTAAGATAAATGATCCTGTAGTGCAACAAATTGGCGCATCGGTCGGAGATGTTGTTAAGATAACCAGGAAAAGCCAGACAGCAGGACAGGCACTTTATTACAGGCTTGTAATAGAGTGAGATAGCATCAAATGAGAGCATTTGTTTTTTCTATTGCCACCTTATTGTGGTCGTGCTACGTAATGTTTTTCATACCTTTCTATCAACTAATTAGTTGTAATCATCATTTAAGAGGGCAGTAAAGTGTCAGAGGCATATTTTACCAGGGACAAGATAGTCCAGCACCATATCGACTCTTATAATAAATTCCTTGAAAGTGGTCTACAGAACATTATTAACGAACAAGGAGTCATTGAGACCGATATAGAGGACGTGTATATCAAATTAGGGAACATCCGTGTGGAAAAACCGGTTGTAAAAGAAGCGGACGGTGCCATAGAGAAACTATATCCAAATGAAGCAAGACTACGTAACCTTTCCTATTCAGCTCCAATATACCTGCAGATGAACGTCGTGCAGGGAGAGGAAGAGTCAGAACCAGTGGAAGCAAAGATCGGGCAGTTACCCGTGATGATAAAATCCTCAATATGCAACCTTGTGGAACTCAATGAAAAAGAAATGATCGACTATGGCGAGGACCCGCTTGATCCCGGAGGATATTTCATTGTAAATGGAACCGAAAGGGTTGTAATGACCCTTGAGGACCTTGCCCCTAACAAAATACTCACTGAGTTTGGGGAGAGATATGGCGACATGATAGAAGTTGCCAAGGTGTTCTCACAAAGAAGAGGATATAGAGCATTGGTAGTTGTGGAAAGAGGCCGCAAATCCTTACTGGAAGTTTCTTTCCCATCGATATCAGGTCGTATCAATTTCATAACACTGATGAGAGCATTGGGTGTGGAAACTGACGAAGATCTGGTAAATACAGTGTCCAATGACCCCGAGATAATGAAATTCATGCTCGAGAATCTGGAGGAAGCAGAAGTAGCTACAACCCGTGAAGCAATTGAGAAGATAGGTACCAGGGTTGCAGCGGGTCAGGCCCGTGACTATCAGATGAAACGTGCCAACTACGTAATGGACAGATATTTGCTGCCTCACCTTGGAAATGAACCTAAGGACAGATTTGCAAAGGCATATTTCCTTGGAAGGATGGCAGAATCCTGTTTTGAGCTTGCTCTTGGGAAGCGTTCTCCGGATGATAAGGATCACTATTCCAACAAGAGGCTTAAGCTTACAGGCGACCTCATGGAAGACCTTTTCAGAGTGGCATTCAACAGGCTGGCCAGGGACGTAAAGTACCAGCTTGAGAGAGCGAACATGAGGAACCGTGAACTGAACGTGGTAACCCTCGTCAGAGCCGACGTACTTACGGACAGATTGCAGCATCCTCTTGCCACAGGTAATT
>CALBTS010000432.1 GCA_937968035.1 uncultured Methanomethylovorans sp. | reverse complement strand
GGCCACCACCGATATCTACACTCTTTCCCTACACGACGCTCTTCCGATCTACTCTTGTTCACCGGAACAGCACGAGAACTTTGTGCATTCCGAGAGAACATTCGATGGGTCATGATCTCAGCGTGAATGAATCGGGGATATTCCAATTCAAACGTGGTAAGACGTACACCTTGAGGGCTGATAGAATCAGCAATGATTTTAACTGAGATTGTCATTAAGGCATCCAGACAGGAATTTCAACGGTTGGGTTAACGGTTGGTGCTGGATACTGAAGTTCAATAGCTAGCTGTGCATAGTGGATTACCTTCTTCAAATCTTCCACTCCGTTCTTATCTTTATGCCGGGTCGCATATTTGATGATGTTTCCTTGGAAGAAATCCAAGTTATTGGCATGGATGTATTCAATGGGTTGGATTTTCAACCCCTTATAATGACTTCCACCCTCTTGCACACTCAAAGCGTCCATTACACACCCTTCTTACTGTTGAAAAATGCTTCTAGCAAATCGAATACGTCCTTACGTTCTTCTTTGGGAATTTGATTAAAGTAACCTGCTGTGAGCATTGCTGCCTTAGCATTGGGTTGTCCTTGAGGGTTCAAATGATCTTCCATAATGTTCTGGAGAATTCGAGCACGATTGTGAGCACGAACATTCATATCTTCAACATCATTAAACAAGCCATAGCCGAAGTAGTCATTATTAGAATTATTTTGCTGCATTATTTTTCTTTCGTAGAATATTCTCTTGTCCTGTAGTTAGTTTGTGACAAGGTTTACATAGAGCTTCAAGTCCGTCAATTTCACAGAACATTCGTTCAATTACTTTATCCCAGGAATCAAAGCCTTCAATTGGAACTACAGGAAGTATGTGATTGATTTCAATTTCTTTCTGAGGAAACAGCATATGACAGTGAGCACATTCAAAATGCTTTGCCATACGTCCTGTTTTCTCATTTATCTTTACAACACGGAATGCGTTATTAAGACAAGTATATCTAGGTTCCCATCGTACTGATCCAGAACGTAGAGTTGACTTGATGAAAGAGTTGAATCGTGATTGTGTCCATTTACCTGAATTATACTGGCGAGTCACTCACCTCTCCAGTACGGACGTTCATCCATTGGTCATCCTGAGAGAAAGGATTCCACAGTTTGACCTTCGTCCAGTCTTCATTGGCTTCCTCAGCCATACGTAGTAGGTTGCCAGTTTCGATGAAACGATCCACAGCATCTACACCATATTTCTGAGAATATACACCGAAGACAACAGCTTGAAGTTCAGTTACATCTTCAATAGGAGACAACAACGCTAATGTGCTAACAGGACCCATTCCATCAATTCCAGGAATATTGTCCACAGGATCGCCTAGGAGCATTTGAGCATAGAAGAATTTCTCTCCACCGCCAATAAGCTTCTTAGTCTTACCTTCTCCCATTTTCAGAAAACCTAGCTCACTAATCTCCATGGGACCAAATTCAGGTTGTTTTCCGATTTCCCAACCATAATGTCGTCCAGGGATTTGATGAAGGTCTTTGTCACGACTTCCACAAGTATAGTCTCCTGGGTTACGAATCATGACTAGCTTCAACAGATCATCTGCTTCAAACCAATCACGTTGTTCCCATTCATATCGACTTTGCAAATACGCTTTCACATTCTTATAGTGGAAAGGTCTTTGCGATTCACGATCTTTGTAAGGTTGTGTTTTTGCAATGTGGTGTCGATAGTTATTTTTTCCAGTAAAGAATAGCTGGACATTTTCACATCCAGCCTTCTCTACAATCTCCTCCACTCTAGCATCCAGCATGTCTGCTGCAATATCGAATGGAGGAGGATTAGTAACCTCTTCACCACGCTCTTTGTGTAGATATTTCCAATACGCTTCAGCAGCAAAAGCTACTTCATACTGGAGAATATCAGCATCTAGCGCGAGGATCATAGATTAGTCCCAGGGATTTTGATCAGAGTCTTGATCTTGTTCTTCATCTTTTTCAGGCTCTTCCTTCTTAGGAGCTTCCTTCTTCTGTGCAGGTGCACCAGAGATCAGCTTTTCCAGATCAGAGCCAGCGAAGTCCAGAGAGGTTTTGATCTTATCCTGAATGAACTTAGGAATCTTGTTAAAGTATTCAATGTTCGGTTCAGAAGGATCAAAGAAAAAGCCTTCGTTAATCAGATCAGGCATCTTCAGAGCATCACGAGCACGAATTGCTGAAGTGTTCCCAATATTGTCGTAAACCTTACCATCCTTGGCATTATTCACAACAGTAACAGATACTGCTTCACCAATCAGCTTAGACCAATCACCTTCATGCTTCTTGGTAGGATCAATTGCCAGATAACGCTTTGTGCTCTTGGCATTCTCACTCTCCAGAGAATGCAGAGGGAAGCTCTCCATAATCCAGCGAGGCTTGTCCTCCAGCTCATTACCATTGTCATCCACCATAAATGCATCCACCAACTCATACACAACGTAGAGGACGAATGCTGGCTTCTTTGCTTCACCCATGTAAACTTGTGGATGAGTACCTGCACCATATACACGAACAACTCGTGCTGGATAAGACCCTGGTTCCAGGTTTTCTTGAGGGGTAAAATTCTTTTCTTGTTTAGGAGCGCGTAGTGCCATATTTATTTTCTGTGTTAATTAATTGCTGCGAATTACTGTAGTTTGCTTTACAAAGCGACCGAGACGATCACGGAAAACCGTAATAGTTTCGATGCCATTCTTAAGACATGTCTGACTCTTGTGGAACATCATGTCACCATATTCGTTGCGATATTGACCACGTTCACCGGCCATAACGCGACGACCCTTCAACTTCCAACCATTGAATGTATTAAACATCTTTTCAATTACTCCACAGTATCCCAAAAGTATGGTGATTCCGTATCGACTTCAGAGTAACCGTCATAACACCAATCTTGATTCTTTTCCACATAGAGGGAAGCTTCTGCCTCCGTTTTGAATCGACGAACTACAGTGGAACCATCACCCATATCTTCAATTACTTCATACCAGATCATCAGTGTACCTCATACCAGTTTCGACCAATTTTACCATCCCCTTTATGGGGACATTTGATCTTAAAATAGTTACCGGCCCAAGCAATTGCATCTTCAGAGATTTTCTTCACTTCTTCTGCAATGTCTGGGTCACACTCAATTGTGTACTCATCATGATACCAGCATACAATAGCCCATTGCTTACCCCATACAAACCTCTTAGAAAGGTCTGAGAAGCATTTAATGTATGCAGCCGACATCATGATAGCTTCGTCGCTTTGAAGCTCATACACAAGCAACTGATGCTCATAGGGAACCTTTACTGGACGACCATCAAGACCGATGATAAATCCGTCGTAATATTCCATCTTATTCCACTTGGCGCTCCACCGCTTCTTAGCAGTAGACCTCCATTGTTGTTTAAGATTTTCGACATGCTCACCAAGACCATCAAAGCCTTGATAAAGTTTCAATCGAATATGAGCACCCTCTCCGGGTTTCTTAGCTGTTTTACCTAGTTTTGTATCTCCTCCTCCAAACAACAAACAATAAATCACATTCTTAGCTAGGTCACGGCTTTCTACTTCAGCAATCTTCTTGGTAAGGGAGTGAAGGTCAGTTCCTTTACTCTTGTCACCTGTCGTAATAGCTTTAATATAGTCCGCTGAGCCCATCCGTCCACCAAGCATTCGCAACTGACAAGAATCCGAGTCAGTGGAGACAAGAACTTTACCCTCTCTTGCAATAAATAACCGGCGCATTCGCTTACCAAGGTAACTCGATGCTTTCGGTATATTGACAATGTTTCGGTGGATAGCTCGGGAAGTTTCCGCCAAGTTGGAAATGACCGAGGGGATTGCACCATCTGGTCGTACCAACAATCGGAGGCCGCGAACAATGCTTTGCCGTTGTCGAGTTTGCACTCTAAGGGCGATAAGTCGTCCCAAGCTACCTTGAACGCCATCGAATGGATCGTCTTTAGATAGTTTCGGACTTGTACGTTCTCCTGCGTCATTGGTATTCCATTCAAGAGGTTCCCATCCTAAGTTAAGAAGATAGTCCTTTGTTTCATCATTGGAGTTTAGGTCAACACGACGGAAGCTAATCCGGCTATAAGGACCACCAACAATACGTAAGGCCAATTCTTGAGAGCCTTCCCCCCAATACTTACATACGTGTTGGTTGTATGCTCCTGATTTAAGGAACGGCTCTTTGACAAACTTGTATTCACCTTTTACTTTCGTTTCGAGGACTTCACAGACCATAGGAAGTCTCGGACCAATTGCCGAATCAATCCGATCAATGCGCCTGTCAAGGAAATCAATGGTTTCAGCAGCGAATTCATCATCAAACTTCCATCCATATTCCTCTTGTTTTTGTAAGCACTCAAACAACTTAAATGTCATTTTGAATGCATTATTCCAATTTAACCCCTTTACTTCCTTCATAAGCATGAAGTAGGTCTTCACGTTGATAAGAGTATCCTCTTTACAACGATGGAGCATTTCTGAGGAATAGTTTTCCCAGTCCTCATGTTCAGGCTTATCCACTCCACACCTAACACCCCAAGCATACAAGCTGTGCGGGCCTGCCTTCTTGTCTTTGGCGTTAGGTGGGAGTAGTCGCTTAGGCTGCAACAGTCGAGACATTAGAAGTGTATCAACCATCTGACCAGTGTACTTAAATCCTAGAACCTTCGTAATGGCTGGGAAGTCATAATTAATGATGTTATGACCAATAACCACATCTACAGTTTTCAGATAGTCAGGAAGTTTGTGAATGTTAATCGGAATGAACTCTGCCACAACCTCTTCATTTAGATTGCGGAAGACTGAGCAATGTATCTTGCTGATTGTGTCCAGCAGTCCATTGGCTTCAATATCCATCACCAATACATTTTTCATCAATCCTTTGTATAGCCCTTCTGGAATTTATTCCGAAATTGCAACACGATTTGGCGGATGTTGGTTTGTGAATAAGGTGTTACTTGGGAGATTTCTCGTCCCGTGTATCCCCCAAAGAAGAAAAGCTTCAGAACCACTTGGTAGCCCTCTGATTCTTTAGAGATTGAATCTCTAAGAGCTTCTTTCAAATCCTCCATAGGAGCATCATCAATAAGGCTCTCGTGATTAAATTCATTCAATTCTTCTCGCACAATTCCACGCTCTTCATTCAAAGCATCGCGGAAAGCATTACGGATAATACTGCTAAACCAATTGTCAAATGGTTGAGTCGGATCATAGCTGTCCTTGTATTTCAAAGCACGAGCATATGCTTCTTGCACTACGTCTTCCGCTGCATGCTCACTATTCAGTGGACGCTTGAAGCGAGTGACAAACTTTGAGAAGTTGGCCTTGTGGTGTTCTTCAATGATTTGATCAATCATAAAAATCACCCTCCCCAACACTTTCTTTAGCGTCATTACGCTTTTCTTGACGTGTTGTATCTTTAGGTTTCATCTTACTCTTGGCCCTACGAATACGATAAGGCTTGTTAAAGAAATCCTTCACAGTTTCACGAGAGAAGGGATCAACACGGAAAGTTTTACTCATTATCTAAAAATCCAATAAAGAAACGTAGTGATTGCAGAGATTGTCACACCATTCCTCAACATTTCGTCAATGAAAAGTGGTGCTCTATATCTCAGGAGGAGATAGGAGTGGTAGATGCAATAACCCACCACCCCCAGCAGGAACAGCTTAGCCACGATTGATACGAACAGGAGCAGCTTCTTGGAAGAATCGGGCAATTTGCGCAGGAGCTGGACGAGCTGCCCGAACAGGTTGAGGGACTGCCTCAACAGCTCGAACCATATCTTCAATGTCATCGTGCACGACCATGCCTGCCGGATTCATACCAGCAATCCCAACCATGCGTTCACCAGGAGCTTGTTCTGCGCGGCGCTGTTGTTCAGCCTCTTGGACTGCTCGAAGTTCCCCCATCACGCCGTTGGCGAAACTCGCCAGATCAGCAGTGTAGTTATTATCTGCCTTCAGATGCCGTTCAAGAGGTCCTTGAAAAGCTTCATTGAAAGTCAGCTTAGGAAACTTCAGGAACAGCATCCCAACACGAGCTGCAATATCTACAGCGCGTTTCATATCTTCCTCTTTTCGAGATTCTTCTTTGATGTGAAGCATTGCAGCCAGAGCTTTCTCCAGAAGTGGATTGGAATATCCATCTTCCGATGCAGACAACTCCGAATGCTGTTCCAATACATCATCAATCGCGCCAACAAACTTATCCATACTTAAATCTCCGAGAAAAGAGTTGTATTTTCGTCCCAATAAATTGGATAGGAACCTACCTCACCGAACTCTCGTGCTTCCAAAATAACCAAATGTCGAACATTACGTTGCTCCACTGGCAATTCAGGATCACGATTACCTTCTAAACCCAACATTAGATTACAGGATCGAGCCATAGCACGAGAACCAGCGAATTGAGATGATAGCACCTTACCACCACGTTCATGCGGTTCTCCAGAATCTGGGTTACGCAAGTGGCAGAAGATAAAGATCACCACATTGAGGTCCAATGCCAATGCACTCAACTCTTGTGCAATCTCCTGAAGCTTTGTATTAGCATCGCCAGGAGACATACCGTTTGTCAAGTTTGTGATTGGATCAATGAAAATCGCTTTACAACCTTCAGCGGCTGCTACACGAATGTCATCCTTCAATGTTTCCCAACCAACGTGTTGATAGAGATTCACCAAAGAAAGGTTTTCACCAATCAAACCACCTGCACGATCAAACGCTTCTTCATCAAATGGAATCTTAGGGTCGTGGAATTTCTTCCCAACCATCTTACCAGCGATTAGCTTGTAGGACTTCTCGTTAGATTCTTCCGGCTTGCAGAGGAAGACTTTCCACCCCAAACTCTTGATGAAGTGTGCAGCGAGTTGATTAACCACTTCCGATTTACCCTGTTTCTGGCCCGCTCCCAGATAGATGGTTTCACCAAGGCGGATACCCCGTGTTGCGTCATTCAGTTTACTCCAGGGCCATGGAAAGCCCCATTCAGGTGGTTTCTTTGCTTTCTCATGAAGAGACGAGCCATTCACTATCCGTGTGTTCTTAGGTTTGATTGCTTTGAATACAACAGCATTTTGAATTTGCTTGCTGATCCCTTTCATCAAACCTTCATTCACATCTTTACAAGGAAGGTCGGCAACCTTTGCATCTGGGAAGATTTTTAAAGCCTTCTCAATTGCTGCTTCACCAGCCTTATCCTTGTCCATAATCAAGACAACGGATTGCCATTGTTTACGGATTTGAGCACCATATTGGGTCAACATTTTAGCTAACCCAGCAGCTCCTGACGCTACAGATACCACTGCTGGCATCCAATCAGCATACTCGGCTGTTCGTTTGTTGCTCTCTCGAATTATTTGAAACAGGGCTACTGCATCAAATTCACCTTCTGTAATGTAGAGTGTCTTACCTGTCGTCAACAATGCTTGCTGCCAACCAAAAGGAGCAGCGTCACGAGTTGTACCCACAGCCCACATCTTCTTTGGATTAAGCAGACGAGCTTTAAACCCAATAAGTTTGTTGGTTTGGTCGTAATAAGGAAAATACACAGATTCTGGAGTTTCTCCGTCAGTGCGACTAACACCAACTTTGATTCCAAAATGATTCAAGTATTCGAGCTTGAGCTTTCGATCAGGAATACCCACTGTCTTATACGTTAGAATCTCAGCAATTTCTGCATCCTTATCCTCTTCAGATTTAACGGGTACGTTTGGTTTGTACTCTGGATCATCATAAGGATTTGGAACATATTTACTGCATGCAAAGCAATATCCTGTGTACTTTCCGTTCTCCTCAAACACTTGTAGCCCATCTCTGGAACCACAAGTGTGAGGAAGTTTCTCAATGCAACGAGTTGTCAATAGATCATTTCTCCAATCTTATAAAAATCATACTCTTTCTTATTGTAAAGAGACCCAGAATCACTCAGAACAACAGTCTCTCTGTCTTCTTTAACTTTAATGGTCCAAGGGTGGTTAGGAACTCGATCGTCTGAATGTTTGATCACAATGTGATCCCCCTTTTTCAGTTTCGGAATAAATCTTGGCTTAGTCAGTGCATCAATCTCAGGTTCAGAGAAGAACAGCGAACGATTGAACATTGGACTAATCCGCCCATCGGCTTGATACCAAACGTGTGCCTTCGTTTTGAAGAAATACACCAAGGGGGCACGCCTGTCCACAGACTGAACCTCACCCTTACCACGGAGAATATCCCAAACTTCTTGACCAACTTCAAACATGAAAATTCCTTCCAAGGACTGATATATACGAATTAATTTCGGATTTTGTTAGAACTGTTTGCGGAAAGCTTCAGAATATTTTTCCAAAGTCGTACCTGCCAGCCCGCATGCACTGTTGATTTCCAGCACATACACAGCTTCACGATTGGTGACAATGATATCCACAGCACCAAAGTCCATCCCCAAAGCGGTGATAGCTTTCTTTGCTTGAACCTTCACTTCATCAGGTGCTTCCACATCCTGATTGGCATAGATGAAACCGCCTTCCAGATTGCGAACCTTCCAGTTCACTTCTGCATCAGGAACATCCAGTTTACGTGCCTTGCGTTGAATGAAGAAGCATTCACCATTCATCACATGGACACGGTATTCCGTCTTCTTGGGGATATATTGCACATACAGAGGAGCATCCACCAATTGGTCTTCAGCTTCTGCAATGACAATGCCTTGGCCGCTGTGACCATTCAAGACAGTTCGACACACCACCTTGTTGCCAGCGCGCAGAATTTCCAATGCTTCAGCCTTATCAGTGGTGAACTTGGGGATTTTCACTTCGCCAGCCTTGAGGGCATTGAAAGACTTCAGCTTGTCCACACTCACTCGAATCACATTCGGATGGTTGAGGATTTTAGCCTCTCCAGCGCGTTCAACCACGTCAGCCTTAGTAGACCCCCAGTTGATCAGAATATCGCCACCACGGCCCTTCCAGCGGCTTCCTTCAGCCTTCACACGCTTGATGCCCAATGTTTCAGCCAGAGATTTGCAAGAAGCAGAGCCAGCCTTATAGGGGAACAGTATTACAGCCATTTAACAACTCCTCAGAACAGATAATAAGACAAGAAACCAAAACCAAGAGCAACCCAACCAAAACCGAGCCAAGCCACTACAGCTTCAGGTTCTTGATCTTCAAAGAACCACCAGGAACTGGCAAAAGACATGGCAGTGAAGAAGAGGCAGGCCAAACCTGCACCAATACTAAACCAGAGATTCAACAGATTCATACAACCCTCAACGGTTAAAAACTTCACACATCAGAGACTTTTGATAATCAAAGTTCTCTTTCCAGCCTTGCTTCACAAAAGCTTCGGTGAGCTTTGGTGTACCAAACACGGCATCCAGCAGTGCTTCAGGCTTAGCTGCTGCCACAGCGTCCACACTACCCAGTTCCTTACCTGCTTTACGCAGACGGAGCAGAACACGAACCCACAGGTGAATCTTCTCCCAGTTGTTCGTACCCTCCAACATACGGAACTCAATGGTTCCTTGAGATTGGAGAGGGCAAATGTTCAGAGCGCTGTACTTACCACTGTCTGGATTGGGAAGCTCGTTGCGCTGAACAAACTGTCGGAGAGTGTCCACAATGGACTCTGCATCCTTCAAGGTCAATGCAAATCGGTTGTTACGACGATGTGGAGCACAGAACTTGGCAAATAGGTCTTCGAACAGGTAGTACAACACTACAGTTGCCTTGGTTTGATCCAAGGACAGGTTGGACATGTTCACATGGCAGTGGGTAGAGGTGCGGAAGGAATAATCCAACTCCGTACCTTCTGCTTCAAATGCCTTTTGGACAGTCTCCAGCATGGCCTTTGTTTCCAAAGAACCAGCAGGGGCAGAAGACACATATTCACGACCACCACGTAGGGAACCATCTTCATGTGTGTCCCAACCGAGAATGTTGCGTGGAAGCTTTTTACCTTCCACTTCCAGTTCCAGACCAACAAAGGCACCCACAACCCTGCGGACACCGAACACTTCATGAATCATCGTATTAGGCACAGAGTTTCTCCAATTCTTCACGCAAAAATGCATATTCCCGAGACATTCGGACAACCCCGTCATCCAAACGTCCAACAGTCCGGCCCTTAAACTTGAGCTGCTGCTCTTGATTAATCGCCCATTGACGATCGAACGCCAGAACCGAACCATTTTTCACAGCCCCTTCAACTGCCTTGGCGAACGGAATGTATTCAGTCGTAGCCATGCGCATGATAGCTTCACGCACAGACTTAGAGCGACGAATCTCAGCAGCTGCTGGGAAGCCACGGATCGAGCGTTCATGCCAACCGACACGAGTGGTACGATTGGGGACACGCTGTAGAAATCGAGCATCACCGCCCAGTTGGAGGTATCCAAGACGGAAATCCGTAGGAGAGGTGAGTAAGTCAGCGTCCTGAGGAACATCCACATCTTTACCTGTGCTCAACAGTGTGGATGCCATCGTCGAGTCACCACGAATCCCCCAAGGGAGAACTAGTTGACCTTCATATTGACACACACAACTGATGAACATACGTTCAGCATCAACGTCAGAAACAATAGTTGGCATATTACTTCACCATTTCCAGATTCAGTTGATTCACGATCTTTTCCGCAGCTTTCAAATCGCTCTCGTTGATGATGCGTTCCACATCCTGCACTTCTTCGAACAGTGCACGGCCTTGCATCAACAACTCCATACCCTTCACAGCGCTGCGATAAATCCATGCCATACGAGCATCAGACAGCAGCCATGCATTGGACAGCGTGCGATATTCCATACCATATTTCTTGATACGGAAGCAACCTGCCTTACCATACATGTCACGACGACGTGTGTCATCATCGTAGAACAGCGAGGGAATGCCCAGCATAATGTCCATCTGCTTTGCCACAGCCCGAGCACGGTTGTCCGCATCCAGGCTATTCACATCCTGGTCATCAGTCCAACCAATGTGGACATGACCCGAGGCAGTGCGCATTGGCAACTTATTATCAGGGCGTGGGTTGGCACCCGGACGATAGGCGCAGTAGTCAGGGTCACAGCCCAGAATACGAGCCGCCATCGGCTGTGCTGCAATGTATTCCAGAGGGAAGTCAGCAACAGGGACCGGAGCCAAATCATATTCAGGAACCATGGCACGCAGGGTTGCAAGAACAGAGTTGACGTTATCGACAAAGACATGTTCACTGTCCGCAGGATCAATATTGAATTCCAGAGCCATACCGTCCACTTGAACAGCACCCTTCGGAACCTTATGAGGGTTTTCCTTGTCGCCTTGAATCAGGCCATGCGCAGAGATGAACTTACCACCTTGCTTCACAAAGATTTCAGGATCGCAACCGACGAGAATTTGAGACATATAAACTCCTATGTAAAGAATGTCTACTAATTAAGCATTGACAGAATCACGAATAACAGGATCACCAAAGCAATCAGCGCAAAGGAATCCAGATTTGTCTCCTGTTGGAGAACAAGTGGCTGGCTCCGTGTCGCCGTTGCAGTAAGCACAGTGTCCGTAGAGGCGATACCATGTCTTAGGTTCCATTTTGATGTTGCTCGGCGAAAGCAGAAACTTGGGTTCCGTATCAACGTCAACGTCCTCCACTTCTTCTTCAGCAGGTTTGTTGGTCTTGATTACTTCCATACCCGGTTGAGCAAGGAAATAATAGGCTTCGCTGTCCTGCGAATTGAAGCCCGACAACGTAGTCATCACAAAATCACCCTTGTACAGCTCATCTGTCTTGGCAGTGTCAACCATGAAGAAATTGATACCAGGGTAGGTATCGTTCTTCATAACCAAGCCCGAATTACCGCAATAGGTTCCGCTACGAACCACTTCATACAGTTCACGTTCGTCACGCAGTTTGTTATACATCCCCCAATTGATCGCAGCAGTCTTACCCTTGCTGGTGGCTGCGGTAGAGGTCTGCGACGCGCTGGTGTTGGTTTGAGACGTGTTGCTGCTGTTTGCGGAGCTTACGTTGTTGTTTCTTTGAAAGGGAAGAAACGCCACTGCCGATTGAAAAGGGCGAGGCTCCAGCTTCTCAGTAATAGGCTTAGGAACCTGGGCACAACCCATCGGCATCTTAAAACGCAGATGCAGATTCGTAGGAACTGCATTCAGCTCCGTCAATTCCACATCATTGCGATCAGAAATCCAGTCGATCATGCCGAATTCACTGCCCACAATCACCACACCGTCCGAAGTTTGTCCATAGAACAAAGTACGTTCGCTGTTGCGATAGATGTTCAGCTCATTTTCTTTCTTGTCCCACCACACCAGAGCCATCGCACCGTCGGTGTTTTCCAGAGCGTCCTTCAGACCCTTTTCGTGGATATGGTTGTACAACACCCAACTGTCCACAGGATGCTGAGCATAGCCTTCCAGCTTGGTGTAGTTCTTCAGCGAACCATTATGCACACCAATCAAGTTTTCAAACTCGAATGGATGGGCATTATTACGATTCACAGCACCTTGTGTTGCGAACCGATTGTGACCGATGATAGCGCGATGCACACCGGACATAACCTGTTCGAAACCTTTGGTGTCGATCAGAACATCGGGAGTTCCCACAACTTTGGCAGATTTCACACCTACCAGATGACGAGGAACGCTGAAAGCGCCAGTGCTGTGAGCACCACGCAGTTGATCCACAATCAGCATCTGTTTGAAGATTGCTTCATGCTTCAGTGTTACATTACCAAATACGCCGACAATACCGCACATACGTGCTCCTAGAGTTTAAAGGTGAAAGAAAAGAGTTTAAGGGTGAATGTAGACGTAAAGGATTTGACCTTGAATATCAACAGCCCAGGACCAACGATGACCGCGTTGAGGCATTTCCAGCCTGGATTGAATCTCCCTCGAAACATCAGGGCGAGTCATGTCCAGTTGCGTCAAAATACTAACTCGTTTTTCACGCAGAATGAGGCCAACGTGACCTAAATGCTGTCTATCCACACGAATCCAACGTCCAACAGGATGACGAACATAGGACATGAATTCACGAGGAGCCAAACTGGCTTCAAACGTGAGAGGCAGCACACGTTCAACAGGAACTGAAACTTTAGGTTCTTCCTTCTTCACAGGAGCAAAAGGATTCACTACAGGTACATCCATCTTTTCCATGTCCTTACAGGCCCACGAATAGAGCAGGAGATTGGATTCACCATGATTGCGCTTGGCACTTTCATTTCCCAGCTTCCAACCCATGGCTTCCAGCACTTTACGTGCCATAACTTGCTTATCCGTGATGAGGACAATCGCAAGCCCTTGACCGTGACGCTGGCAATACCGCATCTTTTCTTCCAGATCGGCAGCCATCTCGGCTTCATTCTGATTATTGTCACGTCCATAAGCAGCCGTGTCACTTCCGCCGAAGCCGTAAAGCAGCTTGGCAGTGCAGCAGTTCCTGATATCTGACATATAGAGAGGCATTTAATACTCCTAGAACGCGTTAAACGGGCACTACTGCGTTTTTCACAGCAGGGGTGGGGGTCTTGTACTTACCTTCGATAACTTCCGTCAGAAGGGCTTTGCAGTAGTCTCGGAAACGAGCGAACTTAGCGTCATAGACACTGAATTCGGGGTGACCCTGCACACCCAAGCCACGAATGGCTGGGAAAATCACCACTTCAGGTGTATCCTTAAGACGATGAGGGTAGAACAGACCATCCTTGGTGTTGTGCAGCTTGGCATTGATTTCCATAGGGCTCACAGCACGGATGATAGATCGGAAGAGCACACGTCTGAACTCCAGTCACCGAATACGATC
>CALBTS010000431.1 GCA_937968035.1 uncultured Methanomethylovorans sp. | reverse complement strand
AGATAGAAATCGACCGGAATTGCCAGATCAGTAATATACCTGATAGTCCAGCCTTTCTCCAGATTTTCTCTGGCACTTGCCTCCTTTAGATAGATTTTCAACTCAGTAGCATCACAGATGATTTTCCCCTTTTTTCCCATGACCATCAGCGATGTCGACATTTTTCTATATGTCTCGTCGCTCCAGTTCACTGAAAGTACACCGCTTACTCCGCTATCCAGTGTCAGGACTGAATAAACAGCATCTTCAACCTTTTTTGAATAGATCTTTTTGAGCTGAGATCCGCTGGCCTTGACCGGGTTACCGATTATTTCCTGAATCAGATTTATGACGTGAGATGCATAGTCAAACAAACATCCTCCACCCTCCTTTGGGTCAGAACGCCAGGTCTCTCCCTTTTCACGAACCACTACAGGACCATAAGCTTCACCGGTAAAGTGGACAAGCTCTCCCAGAACACCTGACTTCAGTAATCTTTTCAGTTCCCTGAATGTTCCGATAAAGTGGTTGTGGAATCCCACCTGATTCACAACTCCTTTCTCAGCCGCCTTATTGACCAGATCGCGCCCCTCACGGGTAGTCAGACTGAAAGGTTTCTCACAGAACGTGTGAATACCCCGATCCAGAGCATAATTTACCATTTCATAATGATACTTAGTAGGTGAAGCCACTATCAGTAGATCGGGCTTCTCAGTATCGATCATCTTTTTATAATCATCGTATACCCTGATTTTGCTGAATTTTTTAAAAGCTTCCAATACTATTGACGAAGTGTCACATACTCCAACGAGGTCAACAGCCGGGTGAGGATTTACGATCGCAGCATGGGATAAACCCATTTTGCCAAGACCTATTATTCCTGCTTTGATTTTCATTTGCTATGATATTAGTGTGTGATAAATTTCATTCGTTTCTTCTGTGATTCTATCCCAATTATACTTCTCAGCCAGAAGTGGACGGAATGATCTCTGGTTTGCTATTGACAGCTTCCTTAGAATTGCACTCGTAAGAGCGTTTTCATCTCCTGTCCGGAAATAGTCATTTTTGTCCAGGCTGATTTCTGAATTAGCCGGAATATCGCTTGCCAGAACGTCCAGATCATAGCTCATTGCTTCAAGCAAGGCTATTGGTAGACCCTCCGAATATGAGGAAATTATAAAGAGGCGTGCATATGAGTAGAGCTGTTTTAACTTTTCTCCTTTAATGAAACCAGTTAAAATAATACCATTCTCCACAGCCAGTTTCTTTAGTTTTCCGGAATAATCGGTAGGATAATCAGTGTCACCGGCCAAAACAAGTTTAATGCCATTCATCCCGGTTGCTTTATACGCTCTTATTAAATAATCAAAGCCCTTTTCTTCCATAAACCTTCCCACACTGAGGATATATCCATTCTTTTCCAGACCCAATTCCTTGAGATACGCTGATTCAGAGGCTCTTTCGGGAAGCTTTACGCCATTAAATATAATTTTCGATCTATTCGCAGGGATTTTGTATCGCTCTTTCATTTCGGACCTGATTACATCTGAAATAAATATGATGTAATCTGACCAGGTGAGACTTATCTTTTCTGAAATTGTCAAAAACTGTTTTGCGAATTTGTTCCACTTCTTTTGAGTGTAACTAACATTATGATAAGTAAATACAACTTTCGCCCTTGACAGTTTTACAATTGGAATAAAAAAACCAGGTCCAGTGTTATGATAGTGGACAATATCATATTTTTGAAATAAGGCATGCACCGAGGAAAACATAGAATGTAAAAATGTTTCCAAAGATTTACTTTGCGGGACACTAATGTCAATAAAACGTATGTTTTTCAACCTGGCATTCTTCTTCTCCATATCAAGGTATGGTTTTCGCCTATATATAGTGATATGATTCCCTTCTATTTCGGCCAACCTCGTATACAGTTCCTGACAGTGTGTTTCAATGCCCCCCTGAATATCGGGAATTCCTCTTGTTCCAATTACACCTATTTTCATCTATTAGTTAAACTGTGGGACTCTTTTATAACTAAAATATCACGGGAATATTACAGCTAAAACCAAATCTCATTTTCGACTGTGGCAAAACACACTGCTGTACTCTCTTTCATATTAAAACCATAGTCGGATATTTCGTTTGGCAAAAGATTGTATCTTGTGTTTACTTGTTTGGAATCTTCAAATTTACGTCTGGGGAAGAAATAAAAATGAATTTTACTAACTTACACCCAAATTTCGCTTAAAACAAGATGACGATTTTGTGAGTCTATTAATCGCTTACGCCCACTAGATCAAGGATATACTGTTTACATAAGCTTTAGCATGGGGAACTACGTACAAAAAGTACTTACAAAGACACTATCTCCTATAATCTATTACTCTGGTGTTCATTCTCTGACGAAACCTTTTTTCGGTGGACGTGGACACATTTTGATGATGCACAGGGTCGTTCTTCCAGTAAAAAAGACAAGGATTCATAATCATCTAAGTCTTGAGATATCTCCAGAACATTTGGAGAGTATTATCAAGTTTTTCGTTAAGAAGGGATATGATTTTATTTCCCTGGATGCCTTGAAAGACTGGATCCATAACAACAAAAAGACCAACAGAAAATTCGTAGCCTTCACTTTTGATGACGGATATAGGGACAATTTAGAATACGCTTTCCCGGTACTGCAAAAACATAAAATACCGTTCACAATTTACATAACAAACTCATTCCCGGAAAAGAAAGCTATACTGTGGTGGTACCTGTTGGAGGACCTCTTAATTAAAACACCAAATATTAAATACCATTTCCCTTCAGGCATGGTTGACATCCAATGTTATAGCCATAGTCAAAAGGAAAGGGCATTTAGTATTATCCGAAATCATCTTATGAAACTGAATAATGAAAACATCGTAGATGAACTAAATAAATTCTTTTCGAACTATGGTTTCCAAGTTCCGGATTATGCATCGAACTTATGTTTGTCCTGGGACAACATCAATACACTTGTCGCAGATCCATTATTTTCTATTGGCTCTCATACCCTCAATCATCATAACCTCATCAACCTTTCTGACAAACAGGCATTTGCTGAAATCTTCGAATCAAAAATAACCATTGAGAATAAAATAAACCGGGCAGTTCAACACTTCAGTTATCCGTTGGGCAAATTCGGCGAGAGGGAGGTGGATATAGTGAAAAAATGTAATTTCATTACTGCTACAACAACACAAACAGGGAACATCAGTCTTTACCATTCTGATTACTTTTATTCTCTGCCACGGATTCAGGTAAATTCCCTAACCACTGAAAAAGTATTGAAACTTCAGATCAATGGATTTTATCCTGCACTCCTTCATTTAATGCCTCTTAATCAATGAGCATCATTATCCTGTCTTGATAATTTTATAAATTATCTACAATCTTCTCCGATATATTCTTTCATTGATAATCTCA
Source organism: uncultured Methanomethylovorans sp. (assembly GCA_937968035.1). Taxonomy (GTDB): domain Archaea; phylum Halobacteriota; class Methanosarcinia; order Methanosarcinales; family Methanosarcinaceae; genus Methanomethylovorans. Next base: position 10,376 of record CALBTS010000431.1, on the reverse strand, counting down.
CTACGAATTTAACAGCTTATTAATCAGGTCTAAGTATCTTTGACGGAAGATATCTTCCGTACAGGTGTTTAAAACATGTTTGTGCCCATGAAGTCCAAATGTAATCCTCTTTTCGTAATGCATGACAAGATCAGCAAGTTTCTCTGCCATTGCCTGATAATCTTTTTGCGGTACCACGTACCCACTAACATTGTCCTCTACAAGAAATGTGGCATCACCTGCATCTGTTGTCACTACAGGTAAAGAATAGCTGAAGGCTTCCATAATACTGTTTGGCATACCCTCAGATATGGAACTCATAAGATAAATGTCTGCGGTTAAATAGAATGCTTCAACTGATTCCGGATTAATTACCAAACTCACATTTCCCAGCTTGAGGTTATTAATCCAACCATTAATAAGATCAAGGCATTCACCATCTCCAATTATAATATAATCAATGACCTTATCACTGCAAATCTTGTTAAGAATACTTATAGCCTTCAGAGCCGTCAGGTAGTCCTTTTCAAATGTAAATCTCCCGACAGACAGTATAGTAATTTTTTCTCTTCGTGGTCTCTTTATCTCCTTTTGAATATTGTTGATACAATTGTGAATAACTGATGATTTTCTGCCAGAAAATCCTTTTTTCACGAAGAGATTCCTTCCGTAATTATTATTATAAATAATATGATCCAGAAAGAACTTTTCCGCAATCCAGGTGACAAACAATTTCTGAAAAGGAAGGTATGAACTCCTGACACCTCCGATACACTTAATTCCGGTTAATAACGAGATACAAGCTGCCATGGCATTATCAAGTGTTAGCATGGCTATTAAAAGCCTGACGTCATTCTGTCTTACGTAAGATCTTAACTGCCATAGCCTTGCCAGAAAGCTCCCCGAAAGTTGAACATAGTTTATCCTTTCCCTTTCAATGAAATCCAAATGTTGTTTTAGCCTCGGTTCATTTTTCTGGACAACATAATGAACTCTATAATCATTACCTATTGCTTTGGCCAAAAGAAGACTCTGTTTCTCTGCTCCTCCCATATCCAACGCATTCATTAGAATTATGATATCCAGCTTGTCACTCATGGGTTCAAAATCAGCTTTAGCGCAGGTTGCAGCAATCAGCCTTCCAGAATCTCTGCTGATCAGGCTTTGGGGGTTTGATTCATAGTGTTTATTATCTCCTCCATTATCAGTTCCTGAAGCCAGAATTTGCCTTCGTGAAACTCAAGAATTTCTTCATTAAGAGTGTAATATCCGGAAATGCCCTCACACTTTAGCTGGCTGGGGGATATTATATCTATGTTTATTGAAGTCTCTATAATACGATGGCATTCTTCATTTACCGATTTAAGAAAATCCACTGCCAGCATTGTACTGGGCATTATCTCTTTTACTTTGAAAGCCATTTTTACAGCATCGAGGGGCAGACGGCCACCTTCAACTATCAATCCTGCTCCAGAAGCTCTGAAATCATTGCCAGGCTTCATCCTGTAATACCCGAAAATTTTCTTGCCGATCAATATGATCCTTAAATCATAAAGGGCATCGCTGATATACTGCTGAAGGTAAACGTAACCCTTCTGCCTGAAGTAAGGAAAGCCCGAAGCCACTCCGGTTGAAAAAGCCTTCTGAATGAATCTTTTTGTTGCAGATCTTGAATTCAGCTTTTTAACACTATATGATGAAGATCCCACATTGGCCTTGCTTACTAATGGGTATTGGAAACTATCCAGCTTTGCCATGCATTCCCTTTCATCGAAGGAAATGAAAGTAGGTATTACCGGTAAGTGATGCAATTTCAGAAGGAAGTATACTCTGACTTTATCTTCATATGTCCATAGCTCATTTGAAGAGGGATGACATCTAATTTTTAGGTAGTTCTCAATGAAGGAAATTTTGGTGGACTGCTCATACATTGAGGCAGGATCGGAAAAGGGTCTCCAAATAATTAAGTCATGATTCCTGGCTTCCCGAATCCAATTTTCTGAATGAATATTGAGAAATGAGTATTTTATATCGTTGTTCTTTACAAATCGCTCAAACTTCGGCCAATAGGATACTAATCCAAAAGAAAGGTTGTCTTCGTCCTTCACAAGACCTATATGTAAGCTGCAGCCTTTTAGTTCAACCTTTTCGGCTGTTTCAATATAATTGATAAGAGTGTCCCATTCCCTGGCATTTCTTTTTAGAATTCTTTTTTGTATAATTCTTCTGGTTAGGGGATTAGTTTTAAGGTACCAGCCCAGTTTGCGCTTTATTATTCTAAAAAGGTAATTTTTCATAATATTATGGCAAGTTCACACATTAAACCGAAAAGTTAATTAACTCTTAATCCTATATGGATATTGGTTTTCACGTTTTTGAAAAGCAATAATCTGTGGATTCCTGATCAATCCATTTTCAATCTCTATCGCTTTTGATAGAGTTCGATTACAATGAAAATCAAATGAGTGCTTTACAAGTTCCACAATATAAGGCGTTAAAGCTTTTGAAATTTCGCGGGTTGCTGCATTCCACAGATAAGAAGGAACATGGTCAACAGAATAGTACTTTATACCATTCCTCAAAAACAGCAATGGCTTCTCAAACGTGGTAGGGACTGCAAATTCAAAGCCCATACCTGCATCACAACTAATATCAATTATAATGGCGTTCTTCTTAAGCAGATCAAGGTCACTGTTTGAGATAAAAGTTTCAGGATTCACGGGATCCTGAAGGATACCGTTAACAATGATATCAGACTCTTTCAATTCATCAAAAAAGTATCTGGGGCTATCGAAAGTAGGGACAACCATGTATCTGCCATTTGACTTAATAAGATGGTAAAAATAAACATCCGGATTCTGATCTGCCACAAGATGAGGAGGACGACGTGAGAATACATGTATATTATTGAAGCCCCGTCCCTGCAATGCATAGATCGATCCTCTGCTGACTGAGCCATAGCTTATGATTGACACTTTTTTCCTGGGCCCGTAATGACCATCAATGCCAAGTAGTTCAAGAACATGCAGCACTGCGGCATAACCGGCAAGCTCGTTGTTCTTGTAGAAAATATGATGTCTCTTGATCCCACTATCATCCCAATGATGCATTGCTTCCCAGGCAACAAAGGTTATTCGTTTATCGATGGCTTTCTGTGCAATTTCAAATTGCTGGACACAATGAACCCAGCCCCATAGAATCTGCCCTTCGTGCATCAGATCAATATCCTCTTCCACGGGTTTAGGCAGCAGTAGAATATCACATTCGTTGAACAATTGACCTCGTTCCAGAAAGCCAGCACAGTAATCAGACAGATTCAGATCAGTATACCCGAAATCAGATCCGTAATTCTTTTCAAGATACAAATGTGACCGGATAAACTGGGGCATCTGTTCAAATTGGTCAGGATGAATTGGAAGCCTTCTTTCATTCTCTTTTCCCGACGTCCGGAATACGGCTATTTTCATTTCTATACTCTGATTATTTATTGTAAAACCACATTCAACTAGATGAATTCTGTATCCAGATCAATCCGGACAATATTGTCATCTTCTTTTAGAAACCGCTTGTAAAAACTAACACACTTCCCACCCAAAAAGACTTTGTCAAGCTGCTTCAATAGGCCGGTCTTTTCATAACGCTTCATGCTCCTTTGTAGTGCTTTTTTAAGGTCGAGATTGCCAACCTGGTCGGCCAATTCAATGTTTTCCCTTAAAAAAGTGGCCTCTAATTGTCCGTCAATTTTTCTTTTACTTATTTCTTTAAGCGACGGAAAGACTGGGAAAGCCGTTGTTTCAGCGTTTAATAACTTCAGACTGATCATTGTACGAATACACTTCTGACATTGACCGCAGTTTCTCATGCTGTCCTTAAGGCAAACTGACAGGTTATTTAAAATTGTATCATCAGCAAGCAGCTTCTTTATTTTTTCGGTTCTAGTAGCTTCACAGCCATCATGAATAATATCGTAACTCCCGTTTGACCAAAGAGGATCAGTTATGGGATGAGAACCCAGAGGGAAGAGCTGATCATATGAATAACTGGACGGGATATAGACTGAATTAAAGCTCAGCAGTAATGCAACACTCCCCAAGCAGCTTCCCTGAGTAAGGTTCCTGCTCAGATCATATGTGTAGCCAAACTGGTAAAAATTGGTTTCTATTTCAACGAATTCTTTGCCGAATTTGTCAGAAATCAACTTGTTGCGTTCAATCATCTTTTCAAAGATGCTGTCTTCGCAAGGGAAATCAAATCCTGAAATGTACAAAACATGACTAATGATATCTTCTAGCTTCAGGAGGGTATACGAGCTGTCGACTCCTCCAGAAAAATAAGCTGCCATTCCGTCATTTAGTGTCTCAGGCTCTGTTAGAGATGCATTTATCTTTATAATCTTGAGGTTTCTGTTCCATTTGTGATAAACCTCCTGTAATCTGCCAAGGTTAGCCAGTAGATCCTCTGAAACGGGCATACTCGGGTGTAAGTCGATACTCTCACCCTTAAGCATGGCCGGTATTAATGCCGCAGCAAGAAAAGGTTCTCCATTCCTGGATACCTTGTATTTATCAGGAACCCGATACCAAAGATTAAATCCATCAATGGCTGCTGAAATCTCTTTTTTGTGATCCTTTTGATTCAATTTCCAATCACCTATAAGCATAACCTAATCTTTTCATTAATAACGCGGATTCGTTTCAAAGCTTATATTAACTCCCCAATACATTGGCAACACAATATGGTTACTCACAAAAATCCTTAAGTTATGTCCAGATCTCCAAACCGTATTTAAGAGAATCTCTGGCGTATTCGGATAGAGAAGAACAATTAAAGTAGTTATATAGTCGTCTCTGATGATGTCTTCTGACAAGGAAATTTATTAGTCCAGAGCGTTTCAGAATAAACCGTAAATATCGATTCTGAACGGAGAGATCAGACATTAATTGTGCTCTGTTCCTAGTTACATATCGCAGCCATTCCTTATTAAGAAAAGCATTATTCAAATTTGGATTAATAACCTCAATTTCATGTAGTATTCGCTCCTCAATATCTCTTGACATTTTTAACCCAAGTTCTCCGTTGCACTGTTCGTAAGGTATTAGTCTGAATTCCTTAAGCTTTTTGCCGGTAATAGTCAGATTCAGGATAATTCCATAATTCCACGGATTATTTCTGATTGAGGGCCAATCGAATATGAAATTCCCAAGGCCAAAGAAGATATGACAATTTCCGATTTTCTGGTATCCGCTGAAGACATGCTGGTGGTTACAGACGATCACATCCAATCCCCTTCCAGCCAGGAAAACAAATCTCCTGTACATTTCCGGAGTCGGCAGTCCGTAAGATTCTATGCCACCGTGATACAACATGATCAGGAAATCAGAGTGCTTCCGATATTTATCAATCTCCTGCATGACAGCAATTATGTCAAAAGGATTCGCGCCTGCACTATTCTCACCTGCCACGCTGAATTCACGTTCGCAAACATTCATGATACAGATCCGGGTGTCATTCACTGTTTTCATTAAGGGCTTTCTGGCTTCTTCCAGGTTTGACCCTGCACCCACACAATTTATCGAATTATCATTAAGTACATTTAAAGTTTCATTCAAACCATGTTCCCCATAATCAAGTATATGATTATTTGCGAGTGCAGCAATATTGACATTTAAAAACTTCAATAATTCGGCAGCACGCGGCTGAGCCTTGAGATTTGGGCCAGTTTTTTTTATCCCTTGTCTAACAGATGTCAATGGACATTCAATGTTAGCAATAACCAAATCACGCTTTGAAAGAGCTTCTCTAGCATCTTTAAACGCGTCATAATGATTTTCGAGTACGGCATTCTCTACCCTGTGCACAGGACAGAAATCTCCAACGATTGAAACTGTAACTTCGTGTGGAGTAGTATTATTTGACCTTGAATCCATTAAATCAAATTTTCCGGGGCTAAAGAAGTGTCAGGATAAAATCATTCAATCTTTTAGCCTGTTGCAGATAATTAAATTCTATGTTGACTAACTCACGGCCTTCAAGCCCAATCTGAGCAGCTTCAGGGTAGTTGTTAAACAATCTCACGATCTTCTCGGTAAAGCTGTCAACACTTCCAGGTTCTGCGACGAAGGCATTTTCTCCATCTCTCAGAAACTGGCCTATCTCGCCTGTGTTTGTAATTATTGTGGGCTTTCCTGTGGCCAGATACTCCCCCAGTTTGGTGGGAAATCCCCCTTCAGCCTGTTGACTGTTTGGTCTGGCAAGGGCTAGCGCTGTTGCGTTATTCAATAGCCCGGGGATCCTCTCACGGTTAACATATCCGGTAAACTGAACCCTGCCCTCACATTTGGACTCCCTGATAATTGAATTATACTTTTCACGTAGGCTTCTCTCCGGCACACTCCCTATCAAGACAAGTTTCATGTCACTGTTATCATATATTTGGTTAATTGCCTTGCCAAATGCACGAATCAGAATATCAACGCCATCCTTTTCGATATCCATCGCCCCGCAGTATGCTATGTATCGTGACTCAGAATCGTGATTGCCAGCAATATACTGAAAACGTGAAGGATCCACCATCATGTTAATAATCTGGACGGGGATCTTATTTTCAACCTGCTCATCGAAGAATCGTTTAAGGGCATTTGAGATTACAAAAAGACCGTTTATTCTCGAGAGAAAGAAGCGCCTATAGAGATAATAGTGAAACCTACCAGCAAGCCCTCGCTTTAGCGCTACTTGAGGATATTCAGTTCTCTCATGAAGTACTTTTGTGCCATGTCGTTTACATAGATTAAGAAATGGCAGAAGCATCCATAAATGTGTATCAAGAACAATTACAAGATCAACCTTCCCCTTTTTTATCAGCTTCTTAAGTTGAATTCTTCCTTCTGGAATCGAAGGAACTGAGATAAGGGAACCATGATTCTTGAACAATTCAGAGAAAGGGTTCTTCTTGAATGTCCCTATAAATTTTATCCCATCAATTTCAAATGCCGGTTTGTTATCCTTTTGTTGCCCCAGAAGAATAAATGTTACCGAGTTCCCCAGTTCGCATAGTCCTTTCGAGTATGCCAAATGCCTGTTGGCAGAGGCGCCGCCGTCAGGGTATCTATCGGATGAAAGGATAACAATATTTAAAGAGTTTCCCATGGTTATAAGATAGAGCGATGATTCATTTGCTTATTATTTAATGAAGAAGATAATAAGAGTTCCAGCCAGATAGAATGCAATGTGGTATATTTAAGAGTGGTATAAAATCCCAAGCACTCAACTCCCATGGTTATTATGTTGGATACCTGGGTTGGCTCCTTACAAGTGCCCGCAAGCTGGTTGTCTCCATTTTTGTCAAAGCTAGCCATCAGCGACAAAGATACTAATTGAGGAGCGCCAATTTAATCCCATCTAGATACTGCTAGCTGTGATATTAGGCTCTGAAAATCACTCCTTACCCTATCACCATCAAATAGCTGGAATGCCAGTTTCTTCGCTCGCTCTACAATGAGTGAACGATAATCATTATCGCTAATTAACATATTCATAGCTTTCTCTAAACTATCTTTTTCCGGCGAATTCACACAATAACCACATTGGTATTTGAGGAAAAACCTTGAGATTGCTGTTTCATAAGGCGCAAAAATTAGAATCGGAATACCCGACGCCATATATTCCGAAGCCTTTGTGGGCATTGAGTAACGTGAGAATTTGAGACCTGATTTTGTAAAATCTAATGGCAAGATCAATAAATCGTAGCTATTCATTAGATTAGGAACTTGATCGTAACTAACAGCACTAAATACATTCACCCCTTTATATCTCATCATTTTTCCAACACCAAGTTCTTTATTGTCATTTGTATATATGTCAAATTCTACTGATTTATCAGAATGACTATATTGCGAAATAAATGAGGCAAATCTTAAAAGAGATTGCCTATTGGCGGTTCCTACCCGTCCGAGATATAGAATCCTGAATCTTTTACCGTGAGACGTGATCGGTTTATCTTTCGAGGAAAAACGATCCAAGTCAATAGGATTATGGAATGGTCTAAATGTTTTGCCATATCTAATTTTGTACTCTTCAGACATTGCTTCACTAATACTTAAATAAAGATCAGTCATGTCGAGAAGATGTTTTAACACATTTTCGATACGTTTTTGCCAATATTTTCTGAATGGACCTCTTTTACTGATTGTTGATGGCCAATCGTCCATCATATGAAATACTGATGGAATTTCAAGAAATTTTTTTAATTCGATGGCAAACAAGAGAGTGTCAAGAGTTGAGGCCTGTATATAAAGAACTTCAGGTTTATACTCGAACAACCAATCCTTCAATTTATCACTGAATTCAATTCTAACTGCACTATGATAACATCCCAACCATTCAAGAGTAGGATAGAATATCTTGTCCACCAAAAAACTCCTTAAATCGCTTCCCTTTCTCCCGCCAGAAATTATAGGCGATTGATCAAACGCTACCAATCCTGAAGAGAACTTCCTTTGAACCAGACTAAAAGGGAATTTCCATCTATACTCCTCACTTCCTAGCTGATAATAAGTATCACAAATATCATTTGTGATCCCATTCATAACATGACCGGTTGCTATAACCGCCAATTTATCCTTATCCCAGTTCATATAAAGATTAGACAAGGTAATTCCACCGCCGTATTTCCTATTAAACGGCTGCCCAAATATTAGGACACTTGGAAAGTTCTTCATATCGCTTTTAGCAGATTAAATCATATTGTCGACCCCTGATAAGTCTTGTTCATCAATAAATCAGTACAGTGATATACTTAATCGACCATTTGCGGGTCAGTAAATCCAGGATAAGATAAATGGTATTCCGGATTTGCCTCAGTCTCTTTATCATAAAACTCTGCTTTCTAATCCTTATTCTTTAAGATGACTGAAAAGCAAGGGTATGACCCGAAAAACTTTTATCAGATAAGTAATCTTGTATTCATTTATTTGTCAACTGTTTAGCAGTCTGTTTTTGTAATCCTAGGAAGGCCATGCGGAGCACCTGTGATCTTTCTAAGAGTAATTCAATAAAGATCGGTATTCCTAATCCAGCCAACAAACCAATAGAGAACAATACAGTGGTGTTAGTGATATTCAGATTCATTAAAAGGATTCTCGATCCTGCGGTTCCGAATACATGAAAAAGATATATGCCATAAGCAAAATGACCTAAATTTGATATAACTGATATGTCCTTTCTGATATAGAATAACAGGATAATACCCGAGCTTGCAACCAACAAGCTTAATAAAGTAAGCTCTAAGAAATTAATTTCTGTTCCATTCACCAAAAGATATTGCTGAATAGTTACACTTAACATAAATAGGATTAATAAGCCCCTTATGATAGTTTTATTTGTAAATAAGTTCCTGTAACGCTCAATCCCACATCCAAGCACAAAGAATGGGAGTAGGTTTAAAAAGCCTTCATAGCTAAAGTAGTTATGTTCAAGATGCGGCAATAAACTGCGTCCGATTGCGGTCAGTACAAATACTATTAACCATTTCTTTTCTGTTGAAATAAGTTTGAAGTGGTCAATAAGTGCTATAAAGATGAAAATTAAGAAAATTGACTGAAGGAACCAGAAATGCTCATATGGGAATATATATATTTTCCATATCCCTGCAATTTCGCTTTTGGAATTTGTACCTGGGACAATCTGCTGTAATATAAAGTGTAAAGTGCCAACAGAAATCATTGGAAGCAGTATTCTTCTAGCCTTACCCTTTAAGAAGTAAAATATATCTCCAGGCTTAACCGGTCTTAGAGAATACACAAAACCTGAGATAACAGTGAACAGAGGCATTCTTAAATATTCGAAAGAACGATAGAAATATCGCCATCCCGAATCATCGCTAACTCGCAGTCCCTCCTCTGTACTGGTTCCTATCACATGCCCTGCAACCATCATAATTATCGCGATTCCCCTCAGTGTCTCAATGGAAAGGTCTTTTGTCTTTGATACTTTATTCTGCATAGATTATAAACGTAAAATCACTGGGATATTTTGGTTGAACCTGTTCATTTCGTGTTTTCCACCAGTGTGCCCACTCTAGGTGTTTATCAAAACCAAAAAAGAGATCTGTAAAAAATTCCAAAAATTCAGAGCCTCGGTTGCTTTCCCTTTAACTTCATAGGTTTCTTTATATTGTTAGGTGACAACAAGAATTGATTAGGATTAATTCTGCATCTACAATCCTTAAAACAATCAATTAATTCCAGTGTTTTCCTCATTTGCTATTAAGCAATAAATCTGGCAGCCACTTTATCCCGGGGAGCATATGGCACATCACTTCTGAACTTGATGCTGGTTAAATGATCTAGCCTGAATTATTCATAAATAAAGGAGAGAAAGTTCCCTGAAATTGCTGAAGT
>CALBTS010000430.1 GCA_937968035.1 uncultured Methanomethylovorans sp. | reverse complement strand
TCTTCCGTGACAGCGAAAGATATTGTGAGATAATAACTGATCCGGTGGCAACAAGAACTATCTGGTACTACCACGATGAAAACCTTTTTATCGCTTCCACATCACAGAGGGCTATTATTCTTTATTTAGGCAGATTTGAATTCGATGATAGAGTAATCCCATGGATGTTATCAACAGGTTCCTTGGGCCCGACCCTTTCTTGGGATAAGCGGATCAGGAGAGTCCCTCCAGATACATCGGTAATCCTGGATAAAAAAAACTGGTTGCTTCGCGTCAATCAAAAACCCATAGAGTTCGTGGAATCCAAAACTTCGGATGCTGATCATGAGAAGCATATGCGGGAGGTACTTGAGACAACCTTCAGGTCTCTTAAATTTGATTTTAATGATTGGATTTTACCCCTTTCTGGAGGGTATGACAGTCGAGGTATATTATGTTTACTTAAATCAAAAAATGATGCGAAGGAGATAAGGACGATTACCTGGGGATTGAAAACCTCCCTGGAAAACAAAACCAATGATGCATATGTCGCAACCCAACTGGCCAAAAAGCTGAATGTGCCTCACAGGTATTTCTGTAATGATATTGCAAAGGAACCGGCTGAGTTGATAATTAACAGGTTTCTGATTAATGGGGAAGGGCGCGTAGACCACGTTGGCGGCTATATGGACGGATTTCAAATTTGGAAGCATTTGTTTGAAAGTAATATTCAGGGAATCATCAGGGGTGATGAAGGTTTTGGGTGGACTGAGGTATTATCCCCGTTGGACGTAAGGAAGTGTGTAGGTTTTACTATATGTACTGATTATTCAAACCTGAAGGATTTTTTGTCGCAAGGGTCCCATAGTCAGGATATTCCACCTCTCCTTGAGCGTAAAGATGGTGAAACCTTTAGCGCATGGCGTGACAGGCTTTATCATACAGATCGCATTTCAACAATATTAGCCGCTTTATCTGATTTGAAGCTCTCTTATGTGGAGATAGTAAATCCACTACTAACGAGAAAGATAGTATACGAGGTACGTAGATTGCCAGATCATCTTCGTACTCTAAAAGCACTGTATAAGAAAATAGTTAAGTCTATTAGTCCTGACATGCCTTATGCAACTGTCGGAGCAAATGCTGATAATTCCGAAGTTATGAGATTAAGACAGGTTGTAGATTTACTGAGGAGTGAAATATCTTCGGATGCAGCTCTTAACTTATTTTCTGCCGAGTTTATTAAGGACACTCTTAAGAATTTAAAAGTGGTTGATGAGGGGAATTTAAAAAATGAGAGTTCAACTTCTCTCAAATCCTTTGTAAAACAACTCTTGCCATCACGTTTCAAAAACATAATCAAAACAAGAGTGTTCTCAACTCCTGAACTTGATTATAATATTGTGGCATTCAGAATGTATATCATTATGAGAATGAGGAAGTTGCTTGCCGATGGGCAATTTTGAATGACTAACTATTGAGAAAGATCCAAAATTCAAAGTGATTAAGAGAATACAAAATGGTCTTTGTGATTTGGCATTATTCTATTAAAGACTAATCAGAGAATTATTCTAAATTCATTAAAGAATAATCAATGAAGATATGTTTCTGGGGTGATATAGGAAGAGCATTAACTGACAATACCAGCGGAGGAG
>CALBTS010000429.1 GCA_937968035.1 uncultured Methanomethylovorans sp. | reverse complement strand
CCACCGAGATCTACACTCTTTCCCTACACGACGCTCTTCCGATCTGCTATTGATGCAAGACTTGTTGATTCATCCATAAAAGAAGACCCTGGCTCAAAAGCAACTGCCGTAGTTGAAAACGCATATAATTTTTACAAAGAATCTGAGAAGTTTAAGGGAACGCAATTAATTTTCTCTGATGCGTACCAAAGCTCAGACGGGCGTTTCAATTTGTATAGAGAGATTAAAAAGCAGTTAACAGAAAAGGGTGTTCCAGAAAGTGAAATTCAAATCATTGGTGATTATAATACTGACAAAAAGCGTGAAGAATTGTTCAAAAAAATGAACTCAGGAGAGGTTCGTTTTATCATTGGCAGTACAGAGAAACTTGGTATTGGAGTAAACGTACAGGAACGGTTATTTGCAGTACACCACGTTGACGCTCCGAATCGCCCCATGGACTTCGAGCAAAGAAACGGTAGGATACTTAGGCAGGGGAACATATTAACCAAGATGAATGTCCCTGTAAACATTATGCTGTACGGAGTAAAGAAAACACTTGACGCGACAGCATACAACAGGCTAAGTATAAAGCAAGGGTTCATAGATCAGGCGTTAAGTTCAGATTTGACAAAGCGTACTCTCGAAGATGATGGAGATGATATTCAGGGGATGTCATTTAGTCAAATGATGGCCAATATGTCTGGAAGCCAATTCGCCATTATTCATTCTAAAAAAAGTTATGAATTAAAGTCATTGGAGATTGAACAGAATTTATTTAAAAACAGGCAAATACAGGCTAATAAGCAACTCTACAAAGACAAAAACGATATTCCTGTTTTTGAACGACATATAGAGGCATTGAAAGAAATGACTAATGTATCCAAAAAGTCTAAAATTGACGAAGGGGTAAATAGCATTTCTATTAATGGAAGCCCATTGATCGAGACAAAAGACAAAAAGTTATTAGGCGTATTACAGGATAAGATAGATGAAGCTGTTGATAAAATAAAGGCTGGTAAAACTGAAAGCGTTGTAATGTCAATGAAGTTAAATGATGCAGTTTCATTTGAAGTTACAATTAGCAAAGATCAAACATACGGCTCCCATAAAATGACGTATGATGTTGTTGGTGTATCTGACAACCTTAACTTATTGCATACGTTAAAAAACTCCTCATCTGCCGTTGGGTTGCTGTCTTCGATAAAGTCGCAAATAAGTCCCGAAAAACTTGATGCGACAATTTATAGGATGGAAGGAAACATCAAGACTAATAAAAATAACATAGTTGTAAATCAGGAACTTTTAAAGTCTAAATTCCCAAAGGCAGCGCAGTTAGATGCGTTAAGAGGCGAAGTAAAGGACTTGGAAGCAAAGATGGTTGAAGAAACTAAAACCATATCAGAACAACCAGCAGAAGATATTGATCTTAGTTTTATAGATAAACTCAATAACGAGAATGCCAAAACAGACGAAGAATTTGACAGCGACATGCCTGATTCTGAATCTACAACAGATAGCGAAAATGGAAAGTATTATATTTATAAGGGTGGTAAGTTTGTAGAAGATAAAAAAGCCACCCCGGTTGAGGTTGGAATTGATGGAGATTATTTTTTACATAAAGACAAGGATGGGTATTATGTTGTAGAAGGGCAGACTGGGTTACGTATCACTAAGATAGGTAAAGAGACTAAAGAAGAGGCAATATCCAATGCTGCTGAATTATTGGCAAAAAATAGTGACAAACTCAATCAGTTATTTGATAATGCCGTAAAACAAACAGGGTTATCTCCAAGGTATAAAATTGAAGATGGGGTTCGTACATTTGCAGATAAAATCATCTCCCGTCTAAAAGACTTAAAGGATACCAACCGCCCACTTGATAACCTGCAAACAATGGGTTATCGCAGCCATGAGTTGTGGAACAAGGTGATTGACGATATTATCTCCATTGTTGAATCAAACCGGGACACCATAAACCGTGTTGCCAAGGCTATTGACGATTTTAAAAAGTCTGACTTTTACAAAGGGCTTACCGGGAAAGACAAGACAGATGCTGACAATGACATCAAGGGCATACAGGACAGTATTGGGTATCCTGAGAAGGAGGCAGAAACCCCGCCTGCACCTGAGCAAAAAACAAAATCACAGAATGTAAGATCGGAAACCAACGATGAAGATACATCATTAAAACGTGCTGTTGCTGACAATGAAAAGGCGAAGCGAGAAGGCATAGATGCTGTTGAACACATGGTGTCGCAACTTCAAGATACAAGCGTTGACAGTGCAATGGAGGCTGCAAAGTCGTCTATTGATTCAGGATCAAAAGACGCAAAGGCAGTAGCAAAAGAGATTATAAAGACAAGAAAAGGGACTGCCGAAGACGAGGCTATACTGCTTTACGATAGGGCTAAAATGCGTAACCGTGAGATAAATCTCATGAACCGGATACGTGAGGCAGACGGTAAAGAAAAAGACGCTTTATCTGATGAACTGTTGTCTTTGTACGATCAAATGTCTGAGAATGATTTAGCTTCGGCCATAATTGGCCGTGAAGCAAGTACCATATTTAGGTTACGACAAAAATACATTGACAGCGAGTATTCTCTGTACTCCATGGAGCGTGAGTATTCAGCGTCGAAAGGCGTTGATGAACTTACGCCTGAAGAAGCACAATTTGTAAAAGACCAGTATCAGGCATTGAAAGCGGCAGAAGCCAAGCTACGTGAAGTTGAATCTAACCTTGCTATTGAACAACAAAAGCTAAGAGATCAGGAGATGATTAACGCCATCCGAATGGAGGCTGGCAAAAACAAATCATATAAACCTGAATACAAAGATGTTAAGAAAAGATTTAATGCCATTGCAGATGTAATTGAGAAAGGGTTAATTTCAGACGACATAATGCTGTCAACCATACCGTTTGCAAAAGAAGCATGGAATCTTGGCATTAAGGCAGCAGCAGGAACGATACGAATTGCAGGGGATGTAGCTCAGGCAGTTGTTGATGGATTGGTTAAGATACGTGACACTAATGCGTATAAAGATTTATCAGATGAAAACAAAGCTAAACTCGAAAAGAAGTTTTCAGATCATGTAAAAAGTGTATTCTACCAAACAGATAGCTCTTTTAAAGCTGAATCAAAACCAAAAGAAAAGAAAGCAAAAGCAAAACAAGCCGATGATACCGAGACAACAGATGGTAAAATAAAGATACCCACGAAATTATTAAAGCAGTTGGTCGAGGATGGTGTGGATAACATTGATGACCTTGTTGCCGGAGTAAAAAACGAGCTGTGGGCCGAACTTGAAGGTTTTACGGATCGTGAGATAAGGGATGCCATTACCAATTATGGTAAGATAATTACCATGAGCAAAGAACAAGTTGATGTACAGCTTCGTAAAATAAAGCGTATGGGTAAACTTGCTTCTGGCATGGAGGATGTTCAAGGCGGTAGCAGGCCATTAAGGTCAGGTCTTCAAAGAGACAAACCAGACGTTGAAGAAAGGGCAAAACGCAAGGAACTAAACGACCTTCTGAAAGAACTTCCAATGGATGACGCTGACCTTGAACGGTATCAAAAGTCGGCACTTGACGCTATTAAAACAAGGCTTAGGAACCGTATTGAGGAACTTCAACATGAGATTGACACCGGAGAAAAGAAGGTAAAAAAAGAACGCAACATCCAACTTGACGCAGAAGCCGAAGAGCTTGTACGTCAAAGGGATGAGTTAAAGAAGCTCCATGGCGAAGTATTTGGCTCAACAGAACTTACAGACGCTCAAAGAATAGAACGTGCTTTAAATGGAATTGACAGAGCGCAAAAGGCAGTTGATAAAAAGATTGCAGAAAATGACCTTGAACGCAAAAAGTCAACTGTCATTGATTCACCGGAGTTGACGGCAGCAAGAGAGGCATTAAAAGCCAGAAAAGAAGTTCTCAAAGCAATGAGAGAAGAAACCGGGATA
>CALBTS010000428.1 GCA_937968035.1 uncultured Methanomethylovorans sp. | reverse complement strand
GTCTCAAACACCAGTGGCAGCGATGCTGTGCCGGTTCGATCCCGGCTCCGGGTACTTTTGAAACCTCTTAACTGCTGTCAGTTGAGAGGTTTCTTACTTAGGATACCATTGCATTCTCCCGGATTTATGGCTTTATATGAATCTGGCCGGTAGAGTTTTTCCGGAGTATCAGCGACAAGAATATAATTCCGGCGAACTTTGCAGTAAAAGATAAAGAGGTTCGGATCCAGGGGAACCCAACCACCCATAATGAAAAATGATCAGTCTCTTTTGTTTACTAATGTACAATTATTCATTATTACATCCATGAGGAATCCGGAGCATTGACCCCTTAAAGAGATATAATCACCTTCGCTGAATTCCGGCTTGCCCGATGCAGTCTGGAAAGTGCAACTGACGGCTGAAACAGGATTTTCAGTCTTTAGCGTAACGACCAGAGTCTGGTTTTCTCCTTCTTTTACTGATTCAATTTCACCTGATACTTCAATTATCTTATTTATATAATTCGAACTCGCTGCTGCCTCATCAGCTTCAAACGCACCCTGAAGTTCTGATGCACTCAAAATGAAATCAGGCTTGACTTTCTGCAGGTCCTTGCCCTGCATATTATACAGATATAAGGCAGCCAGAATCCCTCCTGCAACAAGGACAAGAATCAGCCCAAATGCAATCTTATGCCATCTTTTAAACCTGAACGTATTCATGGATCAAACATTATTTAGCCGTGGGGAACAGTAATTCTCATGATTAGAGACCGGTTACTTGCCACTCATTGGTTCATACTTAATTGATACGGTTATCTCCATTGATTTGGCGATATTATTTCTGACAATCCCGGGAATCTCAATTTTGTAGTCCTCCGGAACCAGATTGAACTTTGAGCCTGCATATATGCCATCCGGTTTAACCTCGATCGTGCCTTTAGCACTCACCTTGTTGGTGACCCCGTGAATAGTAAGGTCTCCTTCAACAATTACATCGTAAGTCCCGCTTTTGGAAAAATCTATCCCGGACAGGTTCATAATCTTGCCATTAAATGTGGATTTAGGAAATTTTTCCGACTCGAGATAATTTTCATTGAAATGTTCCTCCATAAGTGCCTTTTCAAAATGGAAGGATTTAATGAGGACCTGGAATACAATACCTCCGGTTGAAATATCAAGGACACTTGCAACCTGGTTGTTGTCGCCCTTGATGTCCTCAAGCGGAGTATGCGATAAAAAGCCGATGTAACCATTCCTGGTCATGTACTTCTGGGCAGTTAATGGCAGAACCAGGAGTGCGATGATGAAAGTCAAGATAATTCGTTTCATGGTGCTTCTATTGTTTCAGGGTAAATACTCTTGAAATATTGAAACCGAAATGGACATCTCCATTTAGCCAGTTACCAGTTGTCTCGCCGATGAACCCTTTTTCAATCATAGCAAGAGAGTTTGTAAAGATGAGCTGGAAAACATGGCCTCCGGTTTCTATGTCAAAACCGAGCGATAAAGGGTCATATATTTTCTGGCTCATCCTGTCTTTCTGATTAATCATGTAATAATACTCCGCATTAAAGCTTATCCTTCGTGTAAGCTTAATCCTTCCTCCTGCCCCGACAGCATAAATGTCATTCGGATCAAGTTCGGTTGGAACAAGGTTCCTGTGCACATAGGAAGGGGTAATCTGAACCGACAAACCCTGACTGATTTTACGTGCTATCATTACCTGCCCCACATATGACAACCGGGATGAAAAATAGTTTTCTCTTTCAGGATCACTCCACCTGACTGATTTCAAAGCCACAGATGACAAAACTGATACTGATACTGGCATAATCCTGGCACCTGATGATTGCCGCAGACATGTGAATTTCGCAAATGCATCAAAAGTCTTTTCATAGGTACCCCTTCCGATCCCCAGCATAAGCCAGTCAGTGATTCCATAGTTAAGACCAAAGTGAACATTTGACTGATCGAGGCCAAAGAACTCATAGGGTCCGGAATTCAGCAGACCAAACCTGTGGGAGATCCTGAAATCAAGTTGCCCCGGAGGCATCTTTTCAATCGAATGGCCATTCATGATCCTGGTCGACTTAAAAGTAGCCGTGGCGTAGTTAATTTCAGGAATGGTGTCCTGGTCCAACAGGCTGAGCAGGTCCTCCTGGGCGTATAACCCGCATGTTATCATGGCAAAAACCAGAAAGACACGTAATTTCCTCATAGTGTGTTCTATAAACTTTATTGTCAGTTTTCCGGCATTCCTGTCCGTACCCAGATATCAAACTGGTTGATCAGGCAGTTATTAAGTTTCCCACCGTTCTTTGGCATCGGTGAATATGTGCCGGTGTGTTTAATCGATCCGGCAACAGATGTTGCCATGCTTTTCACATCGGTATAGTTTTCAAGACGGATTCCGTTGCCAGATCCTGCTGCGGTTGTATTCGAATGGCATGCCAGGCAATTGTTTGCCAGCATCTGGGCAATTTTACCGTTAAATGTCACACCTGTTGTATCACATCCTGAGTTAAGATCCGGATAGAGAGCCTCTTCATTATCATAATAACATGAACCTGCCAAAACTAAAAACATGACGGTAGCCGCTACCATCATAAAGTAACTCCTCATGGCAGGTCCGCTGTTAATTGTTGGGGTATCCATTGTTTATCCAGATTTCAAACTGTCTGATCCTGCATTGTGAGAAAGTACCTGCAGGAGGCATCTTTGGTACACCGTCACCCCTGAGCGATTTAAGGAGCAGTCCGCTCCCTGCAGTAACTGAGATGGTCGAATATGACCCGAGATCAACGTTGCCGGAAGGAGATGCCCCTGAATGGCACCCCAGGCACGAAGTCTGAATAACAGGCCATATAGTCCCGGAAAAGGCTACCGGATTAATTGTATCGCATACTTCGCCGCAATTTTCATTAAGCGCTCCGTAACTTATCCATTTGCGTATTGAATCAATCTCGGCAACTGTCAGCGGACTGCTGCCGGCAGGTGGCATCCTGTCTTCACCCGAAGGTTTGGTTATAACTTCATACAATTTGCTATCTCCCGGATTCCCCGGAACTACTGCAGCCATTGCTGTAGAATAGCTTGTAAAAATATACCCCTCTGTATGAGTGATTGCATCATGACAGCCCGTTGATGCACAGCGTGATACAAGCACCGGAAGTATATCGCGGGTGAAACAGGCTCTTGGATTTACGTACGGTTCCCCGCCATTTCCACTCATATCGGGGCAGATAGTAAGGAGAGCCCCCTGTTCTATCCATACCCTGATTATTGTTCTGTTGTCCAGCGAAAGAGGTTGGTCAGGCGGCATTTTATTCTCACCCCAGGTTGCTGTTATAGCTTTGTAGACCTCACTGTCAAAAGGACGACCCGGACTGACTGCATGGCTTATGTCAAGATAGTTATTAAGAATAAGATCCGATTCTCCTCCGCCGTCATGACATCCGGCAATTGCACAACTGTTTTGAAAGACCGGTAAAACATCCCTTTCAAAACAAACCTCAGGCAGATCAGATATATCTGCAGAGTGTGTGCAGGAAAGGCTCCAGGCTGCTACCGCCATAGCCAGAACTAACAGAGCAGGATGATGAATCTTGATGATTTTCATTTATCCTAAAATATATACAAATTTAAGCTGAATGGCTTTCCTGATTCTGATTTGCCACTAATATATACTATTTTTTAAATATTTATTATGTGATATTTAGCAGGTTTCAGCAGCATGTGAAGATAATTCCTGTTTCGGAGAAAACCATGAACTATAACTGTGACCATACCAAGTATATATTCCGTTATACTGCCGCAGTGCTTGCCAGTTATCAAACTTGCACTCTTGGTTCCCTTATATAGCTATCTTTGAATTTCTTAATGACTCATCCCATGACTGACACAAAACGCATTGAATCGATAGACATAATGAGAGGACTTACCCTCCTGCTCATGCTCTTCGTCAA
>CALBTS010000427.1 GCA_937968035.1 uncultured Methanomethylovorans sp. | reverse complement strand
CATTTCAAGAATAGACTATACCGGCTCAGGCACAACACAGGAAACTTATAATTGTCTTAAGTTTTACTACAGTCCGAGAAGTGATATAAATAGTTATTTTATAGGTGGATTTAAAATCCCTTCTACAATGATTTTAACCTCCATCAGGATGGAGGCAGAAAATATGCTGGTTCGCGAATACAATCTGAAATATTTTACCGACAACTATAATAAAACACATCTGAACGAAATAAAGGAACTCGGCAGTGATGGAAGTTACTTTAATTCAACTCTCTTTGGATGGTCTTCTCATGAGCCACAGTATTCTAAAGAAGAGGTGTTCAGCAATGGCATTAAAAACAAATTTTACTTTGGAGATTTCAATGGTGATGGTGTAATAGATTTAATTCAAACACCAATTGAACCAGTGTCATCATCCACCTAGAAATTGTACTTGGGCAGACAAAATGGGACGTTCTTTAGGTTGGTTGCGACAAATACAATTGGAGCAAATTTTGCAGGCTTTGTAATAGCTGATTATGACGGAAACGGGAAGGACAATATTATCATTCACAGGATTGCATCCGGGAATTTTTTTGAGAATTATGAATATAACATTGAATATGCACCCGGAGATCCCGGGGTGTTCGTAGAAGAAATTAACAGATTTTCATCATTGGATTTGACTTTTAGTTATACATCAAACTTGATACCTCTTATTGGTGATCTGGACGGCAATGGAGCTAAAGATCTGGTATTGACTAAGGAAGATAGTACAATTTATCTGTGCGTTGGCATTAATATTCCATCAGTGTCCGTTCCCAATATAAGTGACATTCATTTGATGGATTTTGATGGAGACGGAAGAGATGAGATAATGGTAGGAAACGCGTTAGACTACGCTATTCTGCAGTACAACTCAATAGCACAAAGTTTCTCAACAATATACAGTCTAACTTCCCCGACATACAGCGACCGTATCTACATCGGAGATTTTAATGGAGATGGTAAAGATGATATCTTGTCTTATAAGGAATACTTGAATGAACGAAACCGGCTTGTGAAAACCTGGAATCTGGATTTTTCATCCGGCACCGGCTTCATCAGATCTCAATACACTCCGGCTCTCTCAACCCTCGCTGATCCTGAATTGTCTCCTAATAATGACAATGTATATATTGCAGATTTCAATGGTGATAAGATGGATGACATTCTCTACTCTTCCACCGCAAATGCTGTCTGCACGCTTAAAGTGTTTTTCAGCTATGGTGATGGAAGAACACAAATGGTTTCCAACACATTCTCTGCCGATACCGTGAAACAAGATTACTTAACGGTTGGGGATTTTTCCGGTAAAGGAAATAATGAACTATTTTACTACGATTATTCATTAACAAATAATGCAGCGCATTTAATTAGCCTCTCCTATGGCCAACCTAACCCTGTTATAAAAGAAATATCAGATGGATTAAACAATATAATAAAAATATCATATAATCGATTGAATATTGATAATGGGTCATTCTATGATTATCATTCGTATCTGTTCGGCTACCCTAATGGATTATTGAACGGCCCGGTTTATTCTGTTGAAAAAGTTAAAAATTCCACAGGTACACTAGATGAAAACGGTAATGTGATTTACAATACCTCAACATTCAGTTACGGAGGTTTAATGTTTAACAAGTATGGAAAGGGCCTCCTGGGTTTCAGCATGGTTCAGCAGGAAGATAGTATTACCGGTGCGGTAACCCGAAAATCATATGATTTTCTAGGTGAATACCCAATGCTTTGTCTTTCGACCCTTCAAAAATCAAATTCTCTGGGCAGCATCACAACATACACGGCCACATGGGACTTAATCAGTTATGGGAACAAGCGAATCCTGCCATATAACAGCACAGAAGTTATTCAGAATCACATTACAAACACATCTGAACATTTCTCCAGAATCATTGACAACAACGGAAATATCACTTCTTCTCAGACTATTAATAGAAATGGCACTAACCCTGAGTTAACAACTAATGTTGCTTATACCGGCTACAATTCATATGGTAACTGGGGCATACCGAATAAGCCTCTTTCCATAACTACCACAGCAACATATAAAACAAAAGATCCCGTTTCCACTAGTATTGGTTATGTATACAACCTGAACGGCACCATTTCATCCGAAAAAAGGTTTACCGGGACACCTAAAGAAACAACTATTGCTTACACCTATTATCCATGTGGAAATCTGCATACCACAACACTTTCTGCTCAAGGACTCACCTCAAGATCCACAAGCTATGAATATGACTCCAAAGGACGATTTATCACAACAATTGAGGAACCTGATGGTAAAGAATCTCTCTCAGTCACAGATCCGGGAACAGGAAATACAATCTCATTCACAGGTATTGACAACCTGACAACAACTTATGAATATGACGGTTTAGGAAGATTGTCAAAGACTACTACTCCTCTTGGACATAATATTCTGTCTGCTGTAGCGTGGGATAATACTTCATCAGATATTCCATCGGTATACTATTCAACGGTTACGGCACCGGGAAGGCCCAATTTGACAGAATACTACGATTCTTTTGGTAGAACCTTACGGACCTCCGGTGATGCTTTTGGAGGAACTGTATTTGTAGACAGTGAATACAATCCGGAAGGCACCGTGAAAAAAGTCTCATGGCCTTACAGGTCAGGAGATATCAAGCGATGGACCGGGTACTCATATGACGATTATCAACGGTTAACAGAAGAAAATAATAACTCCCTTCTTACTCAGTACTCATACAACGTAAATACAATAACCGTAACTTATCCTGATCAAAAGACTAAAATTGCAGTACTGAATAGCCTCAATCAGCCGGTTCAAATCACGGAGAATGACAACTCCCAAATTATGTATGACTATAACAGCTTTGGCCAGGTTTGTTCAGTGACCACTCCTGGAAATCTTGTTTCCTTCTTCTACGATCAATACGGACTCAGGGACTCAATCTACAATTCTAACTCCGGAGGAGTAAAACTTTCGTACAATGCCTTCAGGGAACCGGTTTCACAGACCGATGCAAACGGCTTGGAAACAGAGGTTCAATATGATGTTTTGGGAAGGGTTACAACAAAAACAACTCCTGAAGGAACTATTACTTATAACTATGTTGGGACGGGAAATGGTGTAAGACAAATTTCTTCAGTGACTGGTCCGGGTGGGGTTTCTGAGGGTTATACATATGACGGGTATGGGCGACTGACACAGTTCTCCAGGACTATACAGAACGAGATTACCCTTAATTATCAGTATCTTTATGACCAGTACGGAAATAATACAAGTGTTACCTACCCCTCAGCTATGCGAATTGAGAATGTATATGACTCGTACGGTAATCTCATCGAGATAAAACAGGAGAATGGGACTCTTATATGGCAGCTTAACTCTTTGAGAGCTACGGGTAATCCTGCACAGTATACGCTTGGTCCCAATTCACTGACGCGTACATTCGGATACGACTCCTACGAACATCTCAGCAATATAACTACAGGACTGTGGCAACAATCCTACTCCTTTAACCCCTCTACAGGAAATCTGAACAGTCGTTCCTATAAGAACGTAAACTCTCAGGATGAACTGACCGAAAGCTTTCAGTATGACCTTATGAACAGGCTTACCAGCTCACAGGTAAACGGGTTACAGCAATATTCGGTGACATATGACCAGACGGGAAACATCCTCACAAAAAGCGATGCAGGCAACTACACCTATGATCCGATGAAGGTCAATGCACTTGTCACGCTTGAAAATAATCCGGGGACTATTTCACCTGATATGCAGTCAATCACGTATAATTCCCTGAACAAACCCCTGTTGATTTCCGAAGGAGACTATTCAAACGGTTTTCTTTATGGAACGGACGGACAGCGATTCAGGTCAGAATTATTCCGGAATGACACATTGATCAAATCGCGATAC
>CALBTS010000426.1 GCA_937968035.1 uncultured Methanomethylovorans sp. | reverse complement strand
GACCACCGAGATCTACACTCTTTCCCTACACGACGCTCTTCCGATCTTGCACTATATTTGAGGTCAGAAATTGAGTAAACATTAAATTCCCCCGCAATTAATGTCTGAAATACTATATCAAATTAATCCCGACAGAAATGTCCCATGGAACAATCTTCCCCTGTTGCCAATAAGAAAAGAACTTTTTCAGACAATTGAGATATTAGAGAAACTGGGAGATGCTAAAGCCGCATTAGCAAGGTTGCAGGGTCGTAGTGTTGTGATTCCCGATCAGGGTTTATTAATCAATACTATCAGCTTGCAGGAAGCAAAAATTTCAAGTGCTGTTGAGAACATTTTCACAACGGATGACGAACTCTATAAGGCTTATAGTGACCAGAGCATTGAAATTAATGAAGCTTCAAAGGAGGTGTTAAGGTATAGAGAAGCACTATGGTCTGGTTACAATTATTTAAAAAACCAGGATTATTTTGACATAGAGTATTTCATTAAAGTCTTTCAGGAAATAAAACAAACAAAAGATGAGATTCGACCCGATTTTTTAAATACAACAATAAAACAAAGTGGCACTGGGCCAACTGCCGGTCAGGTTATTTATACGCCGCCGAAAGGTAAGGCTGTGATAAAAGAAAAGTTGGACAACCTGGTTGCCTTCTTAAACGATGATGAAAATTTCAAAATGGACTATTTGTTTAAAGTGGCCATTGCCCATTATCAATTTGAAGCTATACATCCATTTCGTGATGGCAACGGCAGAACAGGACGAGTCTTTAATATCAATTATCTGACAAAAAAGGGCTTACTTGATGTCCCAATCCTGTTTTTAAGCCGATATATTTTAGATCATAAAGAAGATTATTACTCGGGATTATCTGGAGTTTCTCAAAGAGGTAATTGGCAGTATTGGTTATTATTTATGCTTAAAGCTATTGAATACACATCAATAATTACTTTCCAGAAAATCAATGAAATTATATCAGCAAAAGATTCAATATTAGAGTTTATTAAGAAAGATGCCAGGAAAGTCAGAAATCCAGAAGATTTAGTAAATGCACTGTTTACTCAACCATTTACTAAAGTAAAACATCTGGTTGATTCAGGAATATATGCTGAAAATACTGCCAGGGATTATTTAAACAGATTATGTGATATACATGTTCTTGAGAAAAAGGAAATTGAAGGCCGTCATTATTATCTGAATCTTGAGTTATATCGCATACTTTCTGAATAAATATTCCGATTACAAATTTATATCTGGTGCCAGTTTTGGTGCCAGTATTTCCACCATATCGGTATAAATCCGTGGAATCTTTTACAATTATTCTGTTACAAAATAAACTGGTACAAACAGATACAAATCTGTGGAAATCTGTGGAAACCCTCATAAAAAGCTCATAATCAAGGGGTTGCTGGTTCCCTGCCTGACTGACGTCGGTCAGGCGGGGACCCCAGCTGCGCCCACCTTCGCCCTCCGAAGCTTTAGCGTAGGAGGGCTTTACCTTTAATAGAGA
>CALBTS010000425.1 GCA_937968035.1 uncultured Methanomethylovorans sp. | reverse complement strand
TCATGCAGGACCGCCTGAAAAAAGGTAAGCAACGTCTTGATGATGCACTGGAAGCTTTGGATCTGCTATGCGAACCTGTAGAACCGCCAAAGGGAGAGCTTGAGTACATCCACTACTTCTGTGGCAATACAGAGATCCCCACTGACCTGCAAACACGTGAAACCCAGCGTGCTGCACTCTACAAGGCCACTGCTTCGCTGATTCGTGCTTATGCTAATATTTCTGACGAACTGGAAGCTGCAGGCTACAGCAGTTCATCAACAGCTCGTATTAAACAGCAACTGGATCATTACCTGAACATCCGGGAGATCATTCGTAGAGCAAGCGGTGAAACCCTTGACCTGAAAGCGTATGAGGCCGACATGCGCCACCTTATCGACACGTATATAGAAGCATCAGAACCCAGAAAGATCTCTCCTTTTGATGATATGCCATTGCTGGACCTGATAGTAAAAACAGGTATCGACAAGGCCATTGCAGCCCATCTTGGCAATTTGAAAGGGAACACAACTGCTGTGGCAGAGACTATCGAGAACAATGTCCGTAGCAAGATAATCAAGGAGCACCTGAACGATCCGGCTTATTATGAGAAGATGTCAACTCTGCTGGATGAGATCATAGCTGCCAGAAAGGCAAAGGCTATAGAGTATGAAGAATACCTGAAACGTATAGCAGACCTGGTAAAGCAGGTGGAAGCTGGCCATGCAGACGATACCCTTGAGGTACTGAAGACAAGTCCTGCACTGCGTGCCCTTTACAACAACCTGCAAAGTAACACAATAAGTACTGAGGCTATAGCAGAGGAGAATAGTGAATATATCACCTCCAATGATCCAGTACTGAACCTGGCAGTGAAGATCGATGAAACAGTGAGACAAGTACGTGCTGATGATTGGCGGGGTGTGGAACCTCGCGAACGGGTTATCAAGCAGGCTCTGTTCGGTATCCTTAAAGATGTAGCCGAGGTGGAACGTATCTTCCTCATCATAAGATCGGAAGAGCGTCGTGTAGGGAAAGAGTGTAGATCTCGGTGG
>CALBTS010000424.1 GCA_937968035.1 uncultured Methanomethylovorans sp. | reverse complement strand
ACCACCGAGATCTACACTCTTTCCCTACACGACGCTCTTCCGATCTCGATTATTACAATAATCCAGACCTACATAGGTCTATTGGTAGTTTCAGCAATGTGGCTAATTGCCATGGCGCTGCAGAACAGAAAGCCCAGAGGAGATTAATACTATGGTAACAGTACAGGATTTAATCAACGCATACAGAAAAGCACAGCAATATGAATACTCAAGTATAACTACAAGAAGAGTAGACGGATTCATTGAAAGACACTCCAATGTCAACAACCTTGTAGACAAAGGCGGGCTAATTACTTTCACTTCAACTGTAGACATCCGAGACATATTTCCAGATTCGATTCCATCTGTGCACGAAATTGAAGTCTTGGGAACTATCATTGAACGCACTAAAAGAACCCAATAAAATCCAACTAAATCAAAGAGAACAGAGCTGCCATAGGGCAAGAATTGTATCACCACACACTCCACTACTCCTCCCCGTGGGTGCTCTGTACTCCCTTATCATTACTTTTTTTCACAAAGCGTAAAAGTAAATGGTCAAGATGAGTGCTATCCCTTCAAGGATGGCAACCTCACGCCATTGCGATATTTGCTTTTCCTGCTTACCAATCGTTTCAAGAAACGAATCTACAGTCTTATACATATTATATTCTTCGATTTCAGCTTCGGTTGACATTATTGTTCACCACCATGAACAAATCAGTGGTTTTAGATATATTTACATCTACATTACTCCACGTAGATTCCTGGTCATCAAACCACTTTTCATTATGCAATGACTTTTCAAGCAATTCCATAAACCGTGGTTCCTTTGTAATATCCACTCTAAACCCCAATACAAAGTCCCATTCATACCAAGGGCACACGTTTTTAATACGCTGTTTATGTTCACCAAAAAAACATAAAAATGAGAGCGATGGACAGGTAAACGTATTTGGTATAGCTTTGAGATTTTTAACATCCCCACCATACTTGATAGTAAGCATGTCTACATTCCATTCAAGATGATCCCACCCAAACATCCATCCAAACTGATTGTATAACCCATTGGGAACATTCAGACATGGACTCCAACCGGATGTATCACCCCAATCAAGTTTAGTCCTATATTTAATTTCAACATCGAGGAACGTATCCATAAAATAATTTAAATTAACGGTTGACTTGTTCTTACGACTTGAATATTCCTTATCACATGTGCAATATCCCATATTCGCTCACTCCATTAACACGCTTTGTATCCATTTACCTTTGAATCCTTTGCTATCATGTTTCCCTCACACAATGAATTGATAGCAAGTTTTATTCTACCACTGTCCACCGAATGTTGTTCAGCTAAGTATTCCAAATCATGATCAGTTACATATTCACATTCAGTCATCTCCCTAAGTAAATAGCTAATAATCCCGCCCTGTGACACATCGTTTGGTGCCTCTGTAAACGGCATCGTCTGTCGTTTAGGCACGTACGACATGTAAGTTACTTCAGGTTTCAACTCTTTTGGTTTTGACTCTTCTTCCTTCGGAACCTCAAACGTACAAGTAAACACGTCAGTTGGCAAAGGACGCTTTAAATATTCGATAGCATCTTCAACTGTAACAGCCTTTGACCAATAAGATGGAAAATCAAATTCATCAACAGAAACATATCTACCCGTACACCTCATAATATCCCTTACCAACAATACATCAACTTCGTTTACACAATACCAGATCGGAAGAGCACACGTCTGAACTCCAGTCACCGAATACGATCT
>CALBTS010000423.1 GCA_937968035.1 uncultured Methanomethylovorans sp. | reverse complement strand
GCTTCTGCTTTTAGTTCGTGTAACCTATCTTTGTCCATAGTTATTCCCAATTTATTTCATGTTCAAATACTCTGTGGCATAAAAGTTCAATAGCATTAAAGGGGCACATGAGCGGATATAGATAGCGTTTACGGGTAGCCTTTCCTTCACTTACATTCTTTAAGCTTCAGATGGTTACCTTCGATCTCATACTCAAACCAGGGAGTTGGTTTTGGAGTTAATCCCACCACACGTACACAGTGGTGCTCACCGCTTGCGCGGATCTCGATCATTCCATCAAAAAGTTGCTGTAGGGTGGTTATAGTTTGCTGATCATGCATTCCATCCTCTACAACGTATATTCCTAATCCGTTTGCTGCTTTCACTCTTCCGGTGAAGACATGAAGGAATTTGAACACTGTCTGCAGATTGGAATACATCAGGATCGTTGACAGTGAGTTGATACAAAGCCGGTTCTGAGGTATCCTTCTCTTCATCAGGAAGTCTTCAAAGAACTGGCTGATCTTAACTCCAATACCTGTCAGGTCAACCGGGCTTGATGCACGTTTTATCCTTTCGGTCTCCGGAGCACCCATCCCAAGGGTCTTTGTAACGCAATCAACTACGCCTATGCTAGCATCAGATATGTTTATTCCATTGCGCTCAAACCATTCAAAGAACCTTTCTCCTGGCTCACGGGTGGATACAATTATAGACGAATTGCCATTAATAAAGCCGTTGTATACTATCAGGTTAAGAAGTTCATCTTTAGAGCTCATAGGAGGACCTATCATCATGATATTCGTTCCCTCCCTGATAATACCAAGGATCTCATCCAGCTCTTTGATGCCTAATGAATATCCTGCCATGCACAACCTTCTGAGCGATTATATTTATCATTTGTCCTTATATCATCTATTTACTTGGTAAATTGTCGCGATGTATAATATCTTTACTGGTATATAACAGGTATTATAGGAAGTTATTTTTATGCTACCTTTCCAAGATGTTTTAAAATATGGCCTGCCTCCGGCAGGATCACTTCTGAAAATGCAAGATCTACTGCGTTTGGTGAGCCCGGAATGCAAAATATGACTTTATTGTCCGCTATACCGGCACATGCCCTTGTAAGGACCACAGAACTGCCTATTTGTCCGATACTAAGATACCTGAAGTATTCTCCAAAACCTTGTATCTCTTTATGGAACAGAGGAGATATAGCTTCTATGGTCACGTCGTCAGGGCTTAATCCTGTACCTCCACTGGTTACTATCACATCCACATCTTCGCCTATCATACGAGATATCAGATCCCGGATGCAGACGGGATCGTCGGGAACCAATGAATAGGATACGACTTCATGCCCAGTCTCTTTTACCAAAGTATGCATCCGATCTCCAGATAAGTCTTCAGCCTCTTGTGGAGATATAGCGGAGCCATATTTATTGAATCGTGATGTTGAAACTGTTATGAGCGCAAATCGTATATTTCCTTTTATATGTTGTTTGTGGGATAGGGGAGTTGAGGATTGCATACACAGTGTTTATATAAGAATAACCTATATGAACCGCTCGATACTCAGCAAGGCATATAGACACTGAGGAATAAGGCTTATAAACTCCAAGGTAGTAAAGGAAGAGCCTCTACTCTAAGTAATTTACCAGAGGACTCAACAGATTCAAATACCTACATTATCTATAAGGAGCCAGATTCTATTCTGAGGACTTATTCATAACTTAAAGGAGATTTTATTCATGGTAAGAAAGCCAGCAAGTATGTACAGGAACGTCAGACAACGTTCATTCACCCGCAGGAAGTATATGGGTGGTGTTCCTGGAAGCCAGGTCATCCACTACGATATGGGTAGTAAAACTGAAGATTTCCCCGTAAAACTCTCTCTTATTGTCAAAGAGAGATGCCAGATAAGGCACACTGCTCTTGAAGCTGCCCGTATCACTGCTAACAGGGCTATAATGAATGCAGCCGGACGTACAGGTTATCATTTGAAGCTCAGGGTATATCCCCATGAGGTTCTAAGAGAGAACAAGCAGGCAACGGGCGCCGGTGCAGACCGTGTATCAAGCGGTATGAGAGGTGCCTACGGAAAGAATGTGGGAACTGCTGCCAGGGTATCTGCGGGACAAAAGATCTTTACAATATCCGTGAACAAAGAGAATTATGTTGTCGCTAAGGATGCACTGAGGCGTGCAGGTCAGAAGCTTCCCACACCTGTGAGAATAGTAATAGACCAGGGACTGGAACTTGTACAGTAAGTCTTTATATCCGGTGTTCCTGAGGTATTAGACATGGATAGCTATGAAAAGTTGCTTGACCGCGCGTTGGCCGACCTGCCTGACATGGAAACCACTGGTGAACGTTTTGTGGTCCCCGAACCCAGGGTATTGGTTGAAGGAAAAACTACTATCCTTGACAATTTTGCCAACATAGCGGATGTATTCAACAGGGACCCGGACCACTTGATGAAGTACCTGACCCGGGAACTAGGTACTGCGGGCAAGATCGAAGGAAGCAGAGCTGTATTCCAGGGACGTTTCACTAAAGAGATGCTAAAATCCAACATCGACGCCTATGTTGAGGAGTATGTCATCTGTTCTGAATGTGGTCGTCCGGATACGCAACTTGTCAAGGTCGACAGGGTGCTAATGCTCAGATGTTCGGCATGTGGTGGCCACAGACCGGTCAAAAAGAGACGTGCAGTAGCTCAGGCCCCAAAAGATGAGATCGAAGAAGGAAAGGAATATGAACTGATGATAGATTCCGTCGGTTCGAAAGGCGACGGGATAGCTAAGTTATCCAAATACACTATATTCGTTCCGAACACTTCAAAAGGACAAACTGTTAAAGCCAGGATCAAGAGGATCAGTGGAAATCTGGCTTTTGCAGAAAGGGTTTAAAGGGCATAGACAGCATACAGGAATAGTAGATTATATAACATGAAATATAATTTACTATCCAACACTGCTTGAAGGTCCTTTTATGAGAGTTCCTACTGGAATACCTGGTTTTGATGAACTGATCGAAGGCGGCTTTATCGAAGATGATGTGATCCTGCTTACAGGGGGACCGGGAGCAGGCAAGTCTACTTTTGGAATACAGTATCTTTATGAGGGTATCACCAGATACAATGAGGCTGGTGTTTATGTCACTTTTGACGAGTCCCCCGCCAGAATAATGCGCAATATGTGGCGGCATAGCTGGGATCTTGAAAGGCTGGTAAAAGAGAACAAGCTAAGGATCATCCGGGCTGATCCCCTTAAGTATAGCAGATACATAAAGCGATCGATGACCGATGAAAAGGTAGATGCTGAAGAAATGACACTTGAAGGCGTCCTTAATCAGATATATCAGAATGTACAGCAGATCGGTGCAAAGCGCCTGTTCATTGATTCCATCACAACACTGAAAATATCGCAGGATCCGGTCAACATCAGATTCATGTTGTTGGAATTTATAAAGAATATAGAGAACCTGTACTGCACAACCCTTATCTCAAGTGAAAATAAATATGTGCAAGATACTTTCAATGTGGAGGAGTATCTTGCAGAGGGTGTTATTTCCCTTAATATGTCAAGGATCGGAAATGAAAGGATACGCTTTATAGAGATCCTTAAGATGAGGGGCGTCAAACACGACGAATCCATTCACCAGTATAGGATCACTGATGCAGGGCTGGTTGTTGATCCCCATGGATCCCTTCTAAGTGAGAAAGCAGACATTTTCTGCAGTGCTCCCCAAAAAAAGGAGAATATCAATGAATTCCGCTGAACATCCTTCAGAAGGTCCTGAAGCTGACATCACTCTTGTATCTATTCCAGGACTCACCATTAAATTACATAAGAATGGGGCTTTTGTCAAACTGGAGGCAAAAGGGGGGCTCAAAAGGCCATGCACTCCTTTTCTGGACAGGATCAACTCCCGCCTCAAGGAAGAAAAACCAGCTCTTGTAACGGAAGATCATATTGTTGCTTCCACATGGCTTCCACCTATCCCCAGCAAAGCTTTCAACAGATTGTTGCTTGCCGAGATACAGACCGCACTTGGCAGATATGTACCAGAGACCGTATCTTTTGAGATCACGCGCAAATGTAAGTGCCAGTGTGCCCATTGTGTTATAAGTGGCGGAGAAGGCGAACTTGACACTTCCGCAGTGAAAAAAGTAATTGATGAAGCACTGGACATGGGGGCTTTCATAATCACTTTTACTGAAGGGGACCCCATGCTTAGGGAGGATATATTTGAGCTTATTGAATATGTTGATAAAGAGCGTGCCATTGTCAATATGTATACTCCAGGTACTGAAATGACCCCAGAGGCCGCAAGAAGACTGAAAGAAGCAGGTTTGTACAATCTGCTGGTGAGCATTTATTCCACTGAACCACAAAAACACGATGAAGTCCGCAGGCTTGAAGGTGCTTTTGAAAAGGCCACCTCTGCTATGAAAATGGGACTTGATGCCGGGCTGCTGGTCACAATGTGCACCCATGTATCTCCCCGGAACATAGAAGAACTGCCTGCAATGTATGAAATGGCAGCATCTCTGGGAGTGCATGAATTTTCCTTGTGGGAAAGTATCCCAAAGAAACCGGAAGATCCGATACTTTCCGATCTGCAGCGTAAAGAGATCCTGGATATGTATCAGCGTATCAACTCCTCAAAGGATGGTCCGCGTATATTCGCAAATACTTATTTTGAAGGCCGTATGCTGGGATGCATGGCTGGCCAGCGCTGGCTACACCTATGTGTTGAAGGCTCAGTGAAACCATGTCCGTATATTCCGTTCAGCTATGGTAACGTCCGTGAAGAGTCACTGAAGACCATATGGAAAAGGATACGTAAAAGTTCACATTACAGGCGAGAGCGTTATACATGCAAAATGCATGAACCTGCATTCCTTGAACTGGTGAGAAGTATACCCCAGGAAGAGTCAGCACCATATGATTTCAGGTTGCTGGAAAAAGAACCCAGATGATCTCCATCCACAACAAGAACATTTACATATAACTACGTGTTTCTACTATTGCCAGGTAGCCAGGGGCATATGATAGATATTAACATAAACAGGACCTAGATCCCTCATGAATGTAAAAATCGATCCATGGAGCTCAACGAATATCGAAGATTATTCCAAATTATTTGAGGAATTTGGTATAATGCCGTTCGATGACTTATATTCCCGCATAGAGGATCCTCACAGGCTAATGCGCAGAAAAGTGATCTTCGGCCATCGCAGTTATGAGCATGTGCTTGATGCTATGAATAAAAAAGAACCTTTTGCCGTAATGAGTGGTTTCATGCCATCCGGCAGAATACATCTTGGACACAAGATGGTTATGGAAGAGATAATATGGCACCAGCAGAAAGGAGCCGATGCTTTTGTGGGAATAGCTGACCGCGAAGCACATTCCGTAAGAGGGATCTCATGGGATAAATGCAGGGATACGGGCATCAATGAGTACATATTAAGCCTCATTGCCCTTGGTTTTGAACCTCATGGACACATTTATTTCCAGTCCACTTCAGATAATGTGAAGGACCTTTCTTTTGAACTCGGCTCCAAGGTAAATTATTCAGAATTAAGTGCCATCTACGGATTCACCGGAGAAACAAGTGTTTCCCATATGGTAAGTGCAGTAACGCAGAGTGCTGATATCCTTCATCCTCAGCTTGAGGAGTACGGCGGACCAAAGCCGACCGTTATACCTGTAGGTGCTGACCAGGATCCGCATATCCGTCTTACCCGCGGACTTGGCCATAAGATGAACATGTTCAAAATCGAAGGCAGAGAGGATAAAGACGGAAATCATTATTTTAGCATACGCAGTAAAGCAGCTCCCCAAGGAGCACTGGAAGAACTGCATGATATGATCTCCGGCAGCACAAAACTTTTTGAAGGCCATCTGGATGTTCTTGATGCTGACAACTT